>CAZDNN010000091.1:0-14832 GCA_964506385.1 uncultured Planctomycetota bacterium | reverse complement strand
GCCATCGCCGCTCCCGATGCCGCAGGGCCGGCCGCTGCCCCGCGCGGCGGGGCGTCTAGAACTTGAGCCCACCCTCCCGCGCGGCCTTCGCCAGGGCGTGGACCCGCCCGTGGTATCTGTACCCGCCGCGGTCGAAGGAGATTTGCTCCACCCCCGCCGCGACGGCGCGGCGCGCGATCTCCCTGCCCACCAGCGACGCCGCCTCGGTCTTGCTCGCGCCGTCGCACTGGCCCCGCAGCTCGGGGCTGAGGGTGGACGCGGCGGCGAGGGTGCGCCCGCTGATGTCGTCGATCACCTGGGCGTAGATGTGGCGCAGGCTGCGGAACACGCACAGTCGGGGACGCTCGGGCGTGCCGACGACCTTGCGCCGGATCGACCGGTGCCGCCGCTGTCGCGCGAGCGCTTTCTTCTTGCTCCTCTTCACGACGCCTACTCCGTACCGGCGAAGGCTTTGCCCGCCTTGCGGTGGATCTCTTCGCCGAAGTATCGAATTCCCTTGGCCTTGTACGGCTCCGGGGGCCTCAGGCGACGGACACGCGAGGCGAACTCGCCGACCTGCTGTTTGTCTATGCCGCTCACCCCGAGGGTCACGCAAGGCACCGCGCCGACCCCCACGATCAACATGCTGCCCGTCTCGACCACCTCGACCGTCAGCCCCTCAGGGATGGCGACCTCGACGGGATGCGAATAGCCGATCTGGAGGGTCAGCGTCTTCCCCTGGACCCTCGCCGAGTAGCCGACCCCGACGACCTGGAGGCGCTTGCTGTAGCCCTCGGTGACGCCAACGACCATGTTGGCGATGAGGTTGCGCAGCAGCCCGTGGTATGCCTTGGTCTGTCGCAGATCGTTCGCGCGCTCGACGCGGATCTGCCTCGCGGCCTCGTCGACCACGACGCGTAGCTGCGGGTGCACGCGCTGCTCGAGCTGGCCCTTTGGCCCTTTGATGGCGATCGTGCCGTCGCGCAGCGTCGCAGTGACGCCGTCCGGCAGGCTCACCGGGAGGTTACCGATTCGTGACATCGCAGCAGCTCCGTCCTGCAACCCGACCTAGGCGACGGTGCAGAGCACCTCGCCGCCGACATGCTCGCGGCGGCACTCGCGATCGCTCAGAATACCCTTGGGCGTGGACACGATGGCGATCCCCAGGCCGTTGCGCACGCGCGGCAGGTCCTCGACCCCACGGTACACGCGGCGGCTCGGCTTGCTCACGCGGGTGATCTCGGTGATGACGTCCTCGTCCTCGGGGCCGTACTTCAAATAGACCCGGATGTAGCCCTGGGGCCCCTCTTCGACGAACTTGAAGTCCTCGATGTACCCCTCGTCCTTGAGCACCCGCGCGACGCCGAGGTTGACCTTCGAGGCGCGCGCGGTCACGGCCGTCTTCCTGCGGTGCAGGCCGTTGCGGATGTGGGTCAGCATGTCGGCCACAAGATCGTGCATCATGGTCAGGGGCGTCCCTGTCATCAGCGGGTCGCGCCGCGGCGCGGCGAGGGCGGCCAACAGGGCCTACCAGCTCGCCTTCTTGACGCCGGGGATATGACCCTTGGAAGCCAGCGAACGAAAGCAGATGCGGCAGATGCGGAACTTGCGGTAGTTGCCCCGCGCCCGGCCGCACAGCTCGCAGCGGAAGACCTTCCGCGACGAGTACTTCGGCTTGCGCTTCGACTTGTTGATCAGTGCTTTGCGCGCCATGGAGCGCTCAACTCCTTGCCTTGCGTAGGCCTCACTCCGCCGCCGGGCCCGTCGCCGTGCGGAACGGCATCCCGAACTGGCGGAGCAGCTCGAGCGCCTCCTCGTCGGTCCGCGCCGTCGTGCAGATCGTGATGTCCATCCCCTGGACCACCTGCACGTCATCCACGCTGACTTCGGGGAACACAAGCTGCTCGCCAATGCCCATCGAGTAGTTGCCGTGGCCGTCGAAGCTGCGGGTGGACAGGCCCCGGAAGTCCCGCAGACGAGGGATGGCGATGCTGATGAGGCGGTCGAGGAACTCGTACATGCGCCGGCCCCGCAGGGTGACTTTGAGGCCGACGGGGTAGCCTTCGCGGATCTTGAACTGGGCGACGCTGCGGCGGGCCCTCGTGACGACGGGGGCCTGCCCGGTGATGGCGGCCAGGTCGCGCTGGCCCTGCTCGAGGCGCGCCTTGTCCTCGTGGGCGTTCCCGACGCCCATGTTCACGACGATCTTCTCCAGGCGAGGCACGGCCATGACGTTGGCATGCCCGAACCGCTCCTGCATCGCCGGGACGATCTCGCTTCTGTAGCGTTCGAGCTGTCTGGACACGGTTCACACCCTATAGGACGACGGGAATCACCTGCCCGCAGCGGACACAGACTCGGACCTTCTTCCCGTCGCGCTCGTCGTGGCGGACGCGGACCCCGCGTCGGCACTGCTCGCAGTAGAGGGCCACGTTTGACGCGTTGACGGATGCCTCGCGCTGGATGCGGCCGCCGCGCGGGTTGTCCTGGCTGGGGCGTACGTGCCGCCAGCGGTAGTTCGTGTGCTCGAGGATCACCCTGCCTGTCTTCGGCATCACGGCCAGGACGCGGGTGCGCTGGCCTTTCTCGGTGACAGGCGTCCCCTCGGCGTTCTTGCACGAGGTGATGTCCTTGAGCAGCACCACGGTGTCGTTCTTGCGGATGACCATCGGCTCTCTCCTCCTCGCCTAGACGACCTCGCTGGCGAGGGAGACGATTTTCATGAAGTTCTTGGCCCTGAGCTCGCGGGCGACGGCGCCGAAGATGCGGGTGCCGCGGGGGTTGCCGTCGTTGTCAATGAGCACGACTGCGTTGCGGTCGAACTTGACGTAGGAGCCATCGTCGCGGCGGACGCCCCGCTTGGAGCGGACGACGACGCCCTTGCATACCTCGCCTTCCTTGACGGCTCCGCCGGGCATGGCCTTCTTGACGCTCACGACGATGATGTCGCCGATGTTGGCATACCGGTGCTTCGATCCGCCGAGGACCTTGATGCAGGCCACGGTCTTGGCGCCGGTGTTGTCGGCGACGTCGAGCTTGGTCTCCATCTGGATCATGACGCCTCGGCTCCTTGGGCCTCCTGGCCCGCTGCCTTGCTCCCGGCGGTGGCCGCGGCGGGCTCGCCCCCTGCGGCGGCTTCGGCGGGATTGGCGATCTCCACCTCGGCGCCGTGGGCGCGGCGGAGGATCTCGACGAGGCGCCAGCGCTTGGTCTTGCTGAGGGGCCGGGTCTCCATGATGAGGACCTGGTCGCCCTCGCTGGCCTCGTTGCGCTCGTCGTGGGCCTTGTAGCGGGTGTACGCCTTGATGTACTTCTTGAAGCGGGGGTGCATGACCCGCCGCTCGGCTTCGACGGTGATCGTCTTATCCATCTTGTCGCTTGTGACGATGCCGACGGCGGTTTTGCGGTGGCCTCGCTTCACTGCGATGTCTCCAGTTCGCGCTCGCGCAGGATGGTCTTGATGCGGGCGATGTCGCGCCGCGTCTGCGCGATGAGCGCCGGGTTCTCGATCTGCTCGGTGCTGGCCTGGTAGCGGAGGTTGAAGAGCTCGCGCATTCTGTCGTCGTACTCCCGCAGGAGCTCGGCGTCGGGCATGTTTCGCAGCTCCCGCAGCTCGCTCGGCCTCATACTTTGTGCCTCCGATGGACGAAGCGGGTCCTGATCGGCATTTTGCGGGCCGTGCGGTTCAGCGCCTGCTTCGCGATGTCCTCCGGCACCCCGCCGAGCTCGTAGAGGACGGTGCCGGGCTTGACGACGGCCACCCAGTGAGACGGCTCGCCCTTGCCCTTGCCCATGCGGGTTTCGAGCGGCTTGGACGAGATCGGCTTGTGGGGGAAGATCCGCATGTAGAGCTTCCCCTCGCGAGCCAGGAAGTGTGTGGCGGCCACGCGCCCCGCCTCGATCTGGCGGGCGGTGATCCAGCCGGGTTCGAGGGCCTGGAGGCCGTACTCGCCGAAGGCGACGGTGTTGCCTCGGTGAGCGCTACCCTTGATCCGGCCCCTCTGGCTCTTGCGGTACTTCACCCGTTTCGGCATGAGGGGCATGGGCCGCCTCCTTCTCGGAGATCATACCACGGTAAATCCACACCTTCACGCCGATGTGGCCGTAGTTGGTCTTGGCTTCTGCGAAACCGTAGCTGATGTCAGCGCGCAGTGTGTGCAGCGGGATCTCGCCGACGACGGTGCGCTCGCTGCGGGCGATCTCGGCGCCGCCGAGCCGGCCGCTGACCTGGATCTTGATGCCCAGGGCGCCAGCCTGCATCGTCGTGTCCGCCGCCTTCTTCATGACGCGGCGGAAGTGGGCGCGCTTGCTTAGCTGCTCGCAGATGCCCTCGGCGACGAGCTGGGCTTCGAGCTCGGCCTTGGGCACCTCGTTGATCTTGATGTGCACGCGGAGTCCGACGAGGTCCTCGAGCTCGCCTTTCAGGCGGTCCACCTCCGAGCCCTTCCGGCCGATGATGATTCCGGGCCGGGCTGTGTAGAGGACGATCTTGACGACCTCGCGGGTCCGCTCGATGTCTATGCGCGGGATGCCGGCGTAGCGGTAGTTGGTCTTGATGTGCCGGCGGATCCTCTCGTCCTCGACCACGTAGCGGCCGAAGGTCTTCTTGTCGGCGTACCATCGCGAGCGCCAGGGCTCGGTGATGCCGATGCGCAGGCTGATCGGGTTGACCTTGTGGCCCATCTATGCCTCCTCGTCCCCACCGTCGCTCAGCACGACGGTGATGTGGGAGCTGCGTCTGCGAATGATGATGGCCCGCCCCATGGAGCGCGGCCGCAGGCGCCGCACCGACGGGCCCTGGTCGGCCCAGGCGACCTTGACGAAGAAGTCGTCCTCGTCGAGGCCGATGTCCTTCTCCTGCGCGTTGGCCCAGGCGGCGCGCACGAGCTTGTGGAGGATCGACGCGGCGCGCCGCTTCTCGTAGCGCAGGACGGTGAGCGCCTGGTTCAGGGGCATATCCTTGATGAGCCGCGCCACCGGGCGCACCTTCTTCGGCGAGATGCGCGCGAATCGCAACGTGGCCTGGAACTCCATCGGTCTCTCCACCCTACCGCCTGCGGCCGCCGTGTCCGCGGAAAGTGCGCGTCGGGGCGAACTCCCCGAGCTTGTGGCCGACCATGTTCTCGGTCACGAAGGTCCGCATGAAAGTCTTGCCGTTGTGCACCAGGAACGTGTGGCCCACGAACTCGGGCACGATCGTGCACGCACGCGCCCACGTCTTGATCGGGTCTTGGCTCCGGGAGTGCTTCTGAGCCATGACCTTCTCGAAGAGCTTCCGATCTACGTATGGGCCTTTCTTGACGGACCGCGACATGCGCGCGAGCCTCCGTTAGCGTCGTTTCTTCTTTGCCTGCCGCCGGCGGATGATCATGGCATCCGTCCGGTTCCGCTTCTTGCGGGTCTTCCCGCCCTTGGCCGGCTTGCCCCAGGGCGAGCACGGCTGGCGCCCGCCGGAGCTGCGGCCTTCGCCGCCGCCCATGGGGTGCGCCACGGGGTTTTGCGCGACGCCGCGCACGCGGGGGCGACGGCCTCGCCAGCGGTTCCGCCCGGCCTTGCCGAGCGAGACGGCCGCGTGCTCGGGGTTCGAGACCTGGCCGATGGTGGCGCGACACCGCAGATGGACCTTCCGGACCTCGCCGGAGGGCATCACCAGGTGGGCGTAGTTGCCTTCCTTGGCGGTGATGTGCGCCGCGAGGCCAGCCGAGCGGACGAGCTTGCCGCCGCGGCCCGGCCGCAGCTCGATGTTGTGGACGGCCATGCCGCCGGGGATGTTCTCGAGTGGCATGCAATTGCCCACTTTCGGCTCGACCCTCTCGCCGCTGAGGATCTCGTCGCCCACGGCGAGGCCGCGGGGGGCGAGGATATAGCGCTTCTCGCCGTCCGCGTAGTGGATCAGGGCGATGCGCGCGGAGCGGTTGGGGTCGTACTCGATGCTGGCCACCTTGCCGGGCACGCCGTCCTTGTCGCGGCGGAAGTCGATGCGGCGGTAGCGGCGCTTGTGGCCGCCGCCGCGGCGCCGCGAGGTGATGCGGCCCATGTTGTTGCGGCCGCCGGTCTTCTTGAGCGGCTCGAGCAGCGACTTCTCCGGCTTGCTCCGCGTCACGTCGCTGCGGTCGTCGAGCTCGGTGAAGCGGTTGCTCGGGGTCGTGGGTCTTCGCGGTTTGATTGCCATGGCGCTCGCGTGTCCTGCCGCGTCAGAATTCGAGTGTGCTGTCCTCGGAGATGAAAACGAGGGCCCGCTTCCACGTGCGGGTCCGGCCGCTCTTGTAGCGAAGGCGCCGGGTCTTGCCCTTGCGGTTCATGGTGCGGACTTTGATGACCTTGACGTTGTCGAAGAGCTGCTCGATGGCCTGGCGTATCTCGATCTTGGTGGCGTCCGCGGCCACCTCGAAGGGGTAGGCGCGCACGCGCTCCTTGAGCATCTCGCCCTTCTCGTTCAGCAGGGGCCGGAGAATGATCTGTCGCGGGTCTCGCATGGCGGCACCTACTCGGTCGCTTCGGCCTGCTCGGCGGCGGGCGTCGGCTCGGACGCCGCGTCCGCCGGCTGAGGCCGGGCTTGTCGCAGTGACTCGACCAGCCTGTCCAGCGCCGCCCTGGTGATGAGCAGGCGGTGGTGGCGCAGGAGGTCGTAGGCGTTGATCTCGTCCACGGGCTTCATGGAAACGCCCGGAATGTTCCGGGCGGATCTCCACAGGGTCGGGTTGTAGCTGTCAATGGCGATCAGGCAGCTTCGGTCGATGCCGAGGGCCTTGAGGGCGGCGGCCACCTCGCGGGTGCGCGGCTCGGCGACCGCCAGCTCGTCTATGACGGTCGTGGCGCCGTGGAACTTGGCGAGGAAGGCGGACTTCCTGGCGGCTCTCAGGGCCTTGCGTGGCATGGTGTTGGTGAACTGGCGAGGCTGGGGGCCAAAGACGACACCGCCCCCCCGCCAGATGGGGGAACTGCGCGAGCCGGCCCGCGCGCGCCCGGTGCCTTTCTGGCGCCAGGGCTTTGCGCCGGAGCCCTTGACCTGGCTGCGGGTCTTCGTCGCGACGGTGCCGACGCGCCGGGCTCTCTCGTACATGAGGATGGCCTCGCGGAGGACCTCGTCGCGCACGGTGCCCCCGAAGTCGGCTTCGTCGATCGCGACGGTGCCGACCTCTTCGCCCTGGCGGTTCTTGACGGGCAACTCGATCATGCCTGTGTCCTTGTGGCCAGCCGCTTCGCGGGACGGACGATCACGTAGCCCCCGTTGGGGCCGGGGACGGATCCGCCGACGATCAGCAGGTTGCGCCTCGCTTCGATCTTCACCACCGGCACGTTCGGCTCAGTGTGTCGCACGTGGCCCATGTGGCCGCTCATCCTAGTGCCCGGCAGGACACGCGATGGGGAGGCGGACTGGCCGATGGAGCCGGGCTGCCGCACGTTCATCGAGCCGTGAGACGCGGGGCCGCGGCTGAAGCCGTGGCGCTTGATCGTGCCCTGGAAGCCCTTGCCCTTCGTCACTCCAATGACGTCCACGGCAGCCACGTCGTCGAAGAGCTCGACGGTGAGTTCCTGGCCCAGCTCGACCTCGTCGCTCGACGGGTCGAAGCTGACCTCGCGAACGAACCTCTTGGGGCTGGTGCTCGCCTTCCTGGCGTGGCCGATCTCGGCTCGGGTGGCGCCCCGGCGCTCTACGGTGCGGCGGCGCTCGCCGCGCCCGTGCTTGCGGCGGAACTTCTTGTCGTCGAAGCCGAGTTGGAGGGCGGAGTAGCCGTCCGTTTCCTCGGTCTTCACCTGGAGGACAACGCACGGGCCGACCTCGAGCACCGTCGCAGGGTGCAGGCGCTCGTCGTCGCCCCACAGTTGCGTCATCCCCAGCTTCTTGCCCAACAGGCCACCGATCATGGCTATCACGCCTTAATCTTGATGTCTACGCCCGCAGGCATCATCAGCCGATGCAGCGCGTCCACGGTCTGCGCTGTCGGCTCCTCGATGTCGATGATCCGCTTGTGGGTGCGGATCTCGAACTGCTCGCGGGACTTCTTGTCCACGTGCGGCGACTTCAGGACGGTGTACCGCTCGATTGTGGTTGGCAGCGGGATGGGGCCATAGACCTTCGCGCCGCTGCGCTTGACGGCCTCGACGATCTGCCGCGCAGACTCGTCGAGGATCTCATGATCGTAGGCCTCCATCCGTATCCGCACGCGCGGCTCTGCCATTGAGCAACTCCATGCTCTTAAGAAGCCCGGTCCACACGGCTTAGGCGGTGGTCGCAGAAATAACGATTATACAGACTTCTGCACCCGCAGTCAAGCCGAAATCACCCGCTTGGGGGCCTGTCCCCCCCGTCCGCCCTGCGCCCGATATCGGCCTCCTAGCACAGCATCTCCTGGAGGACCTCCTCTGGCGCCGGACGGTACTCGAGAGGCTCCATGGTAAACGTGGCGCGGCCCTGGCTCACCGAGCGGAGGGCCGTCGCGTAGCCGAACATGGTGGACAGCGGCACGCGTCCGACGAGGACGTGGCCGCCGCTCTGCATCTTGCGCTCGGTGATCTCGGCGCGACGGGCGTACAGGTCGCTCAGGACGTCGCCGAGATGGGCCTCGGGCACGGTGACTTCGATGCGCATCCAGGGCTCGAGGAGGATCATGCCGGCCTCCTCCGCTCCCTCGCGGGTGGCCCTGGCGGCGGCGGCGGCGAAGGCCCCCTCGCTGGACTCGCCGGCGCGCGCGGCCCCGCCTGTCACCGTGGCGCGGATGCCGACGACGGGGTAGCCTGCGAGAATGCCGGCGCTCGCGGCGCCCTCGATCCCCTCCCTTACCGCCGCGTGGAATTCGCGGGGGATCGCCGCGCTGCCAGGACCGAATACGACCTGGATGCCCTCGGTGGTGGCGACCGGCTCCAGGCGGAGGCTGACAGAGGCATACTGCGGCTGGCCGCCAACAGGCTGCACGTACTCGGAGGCCGCCGCGACGGCGCGCTTGAGGGTTTCCTTGTAAGAGACCCGCGGCTTCCCGACATTGGCGGCGACGTTGAAGTCGCGGAGCATGCGGTTCTTGAGGTGGTCGAGGTGCAGCTCCCCCATCCCGGAGATGATGGTCTGCCCTGTCTCGGGATCGACGCGGCGATGGAACGTGGGGTCTTCGAGCTCGAGCCGGTCGAGCACCTGCTCGAGGCGGCCGCGGTCGGCGCTGCTCCTGGGCTCGATGGCCATGGAGATCACGGTGTGCGGGAACGTCATGCCACCGAGGACGATGGGGTGCTTGGGGTGGCAGAGGGTGTCGCCGGTGGCGGTGTCCTTGAGGCCCGTGACGGCGACGATGTCGCCGGCGATGGCCTCCTTGAGCTGCTGGCGGTCGGCAGCGTACATGCGGAACAGGTGGGTGACCCGCTCACGGGCGCCGGTGCGGGGGTTGTGGAGCTGGTCGCGGGCGCTCAGGGTGCCTGTGTAGAGACGCAGGTAGAAGAGGTCGCCGTGAGCGTCGGTGGCGATCTTGAAGGCGAGTGCCACGATGTGGCCCTTCTCGCTCGTCTTCCGCTCGATGACCTCCCCGCTCTTCGGATGGGTGCCCTGGACGGGCGGGACGTCGAGCGGAGAGGGCAGGAATTCGCACACCGCGTCCACGACCGCGTGAACGCCGATGTTACGCAGCGAGGAGCCACAGAGGACGGGGACGACGCGGCCGGCCAGGGTCGCCTCGCGGATGCCGGTCATGAGGTCGTCCTCGCTGATGGGCTGTTCCTCGACGTATCGCTCCATGACGAGGTCGGAGTGCTCTGCGAGGAGGGCGACCATCTCGTCGCGGCGCAGCTCGGCCATCTCGCGGACGCCATCGGGGACGTCGGTGTCGGTGTACGTGGCGCCCCGGGTGCTCTGGTCGTGGTAGCGCGCCTTCATGGTGACCAGGTCGATGACACCCTCGAACCTGTCTCCAGCGCCAATGGGCATCTGGATGGCGAGTGGAACGGCGCCGAGCCGGTCCACCAGCGTGCCCATTGCGTTGTCGAAGTCGGCGCCCAGCTTGTCCATCTTGTTGATGTAGACGACGCGGGGCACGCCGTAGCGGTCGGCCTGCCGCCAAACGGTCTCGCTCTGTGCCTGGACGCCTGCGACGGCGTCGAGGACGACGACGGCGCCGTCGAGGACGCGGAGTGCGCGCTCGACCTCGGCGGTGAAATCGACGTGGCCTGGGGTGTCGATGATGTTGATCTCGTGGCCGCGCCAGGTGACGGTGACGGCGGCGGAGGTGATGGTGATGCCGCGCTCGCGCTCCTCGGCCATCCAGTCGGTGACGGTGGTGCCGTCGTCCACGTTGCCGAGCCGGTGCTCGAGGCCGGTGTAGAAGAGCACCCGCTCGGTGGTCGTGGTCTTGCCGGCATCGATGTGTGCGATGATGCCGATGTTGCGCTTGCGCTCCAGGGCGACGGCCATTGTGCTTGACCCGATGCTGTCTCTGCGGTCGGGGGCGGGGCAGGCTCTCTGCCCCAGGTACAGACAGAGGAAGCCAGGAGCCAGGGCGGGTCGCACGAGCGGGCTCGCCGCTGGCTTCTGGCTTCCGGGGTTACATAGTGCGTTCTCCGGGCCGGTCACCACGCGAAGTGGGCGAAGGCCTTGTTGGCCTCGGCCATTCGATGGGTGTTCTCGCGTTGGGTGTATGCGAAGCCCTCGCGTCGGTGCGCGTCGCAGAGCTCGTCGGCGAGTCGGATGTGCATGGGCTTGCCCTTGCGCTGGCGGGCCCCAGTGAGGAGCCAGCGCATGGCGAGGGCGGTCTGGCGCCTGGGGGTGACCTGGACGGGCACCTGGTAGTTGGCGCCGCCGACGCGCTTCGAGCGCACCTCGACGTGTGGCTTGATGTTCTGGACTGCCTGCTCGAAGAACTGAAGGAAGTCCACGCCTGGGTGGCGCTCCTCGACGACCTCGGCGGCGCGGTAGAAGATGCGCTCGGCCGTGCTCCGCTTGCCGCGCCGCATGAGGTTGTTGATGAATTTCGCGACGAGCCGGCTGCGGTACCTGGGGTCCGGCTTGAGGAATCGCTCGGTGGATTCGAACTTCTTGGCCATCTAGCAGGCTCCGTGTGCTGGGGTTACTTGGGCAGCTTCGTGCCGTATTTGGACCGCGAGCGCCTGCGCTCGCGGACGCCCATGGTGTCGAGGGGGCCGCGGATGACGTGGTAGCGGACGCCGGGGAGATCGCGCACGCGGCCGCCGCGGACGAGCACGATGGAGTGCTCGTGGAGGTTGTGGCCCTCGCCTGGGATGTAGGCGGTGATCTCCCTGCCGTTGCTGAGCCGCACCCGCGCGATCTTGCGCAGCGCGGAGTTCGGCTTCTTCGGCGTGCGGGTGGTCACCTGGAGGCAGACCCCGCGCTTCTGGGGGCAGCCTTGGAGGTCAGGCCGCTTGCTCTTCTTGCGGATCTTCCTGCGGCCTTTGCGCACAAGCTGGTTGATCGTCGGCATGAGGGTCTCCTCGTGGTCTATTCGGTTTCGGAGCCTTCGGTCTCCGGCACGCTGTCGGCCTCGGTGGCGACGGCCACGCCGCCCTCGGTCTCGGGCACCTCGGTCTCGGGCACCTCGGCCTCGCGCGGGGGCGCGGCGATTTGCTTCTTTTCCATGACGGCCACGTAGTGCGCCGGGAAGCCTGTCCCGGCCGGGATGAGGTGGCCGAGAATGACGTTCTCCTTGAGGCCCACGAGCGGATCGACGCGGCCGGACAGGGAGGCCTCGGTGAGGACCTTGGTCGTCTCCTGGAAGGAGGCAGCGGAGATGAAGCTCTCGCTCCTGAGGGCGGCCTTGGTGATGCCGAGCAGCAGGGGCTCGGCGCTGGCCGGCTTGCCGCCCCGGGCCACTACGCGCTCGTTCTCGGCGCGGAACCTGAACTTGTCCACGATGCTGCCAGGCAGGAGGGTGGTGTCGCCCACGTCGTTGCCGACTTTCACCTTGCGGAGCATCTGGCCGATGATGATGGCGATGTGCTTGTCGTCGATCGTCTCGTTCTGCGAGCGGTACACGCTCTGGATCTCGGCGAGGAGGTACTCCTGGAGCGCCTCGACGCCGCGGACCCGCAGGATGTCCTGCGGGACGAAGGGGCCATCGACCAGGCGGTCGCCCTCGCGGACGTAGTCGCCGTCGTGGACGGTGAGGTGCTTGCCGTGGGGCACGTAGTGAGCGACGGTCGCGCCGGTGTCCTCGTTGGTGACGTTGATGATGCGCTTGCCGCGCTTGCGCTCGCCGAGGCTGACGCGGCCGCTGATCTCGGCGATGATGGCAGGGTCCTTCGGCTTGCGGGCCTCGAAGAGCTCGGTCACGCGGGGCAGGCCACCGGTGATGTCCTGCACGCGCTGGATCTCGCGGGGCGTGCGGGCGAGGATGTCGCCTGCGTGGGCGGCCTCGCCCTCCTCGACCTGGATGTTGGCCTTTTCGGGGATGGAGTAGAGGGCGAGGGCGTGGCCATCTTCATCGACGATGGCGATCTGGGGGTGGAGGTCGCCCTTGTGCTCGATGATGATGCGCCGGCGCGCGCCGTGCTGGTCGATCTCCTCGCGCATGGTCTCGCCCTCGACGATGTCCTCGTAGCGGACGTAGCCGTCCACCTCGGTGAGGACGGGGGTCGAGTGGGGATCCCACATGGCGAGCATGGTGCGCGGCTTCACCGTGGCGCCGTCCTTGACCTTGACGGTGGCGCCGAGCTTGACCTCGTAGCGACGGATCTCGTTGCCGTCCTCGTCCTCGAGCACGAGGGCGCCATTCGGGTTGAGAGCCACGAGCTGGCCGTTGCGGTCTGTGGTGGTCTTGAGGTTGTAGAAGCGGATGACGCCCTTGGACTCCGCGCGGGCCTCTGGGGCGGCGAAGCCTGTGGCGGCGGTGCCGCCGTAGTGGAAGGTCCGCATGGTGAGCTGGGTGCCTGGCTCGCCGATGCTCTGTGCGGCGATGATGCCGACGGCAAGGCCCTCCTCGGCAAGCTCGCCGGTGCTGAGGTCCATGCCGTAGCACTTGGCGCATACCCCCTGTGGCGCCTCGCACATCATGGGGGAGCGGACCCGCAGGCTGGTATAGCCGAGGTCGTCGATCGCCTCGGCGATGGCGTCGGTGATGAGTTGGCCTGCTTCGCAGACCGTCTCGCCGCTGCGGCGATCGACGACGCGCTCGAGGGAGGTGCGCCCGCGGATGAGCTGCTTGAGCCGCACGTCCACCTTGTCGCCCTTGTAGACGACGCTCTTGGTCACGCCGGCTGCCGTCCCGCAGTCCATCATCGAGACCGTCACGTTCTGCGCCACGTCGGCGAGCTTGCGGGTCAGGTAGCCGGACTCGGCGGTCTTCAGCGCGGTATCGGCCAGGCCCTTGCGGCCGCCGTGGGTGGACGAGAAGTACTCGAGGACGGGCAGGCCCTCACGGAAGTTTGCCTTGATGGGGCTCTCGATGATGCGGCCGGAGGGCTTGGCCATGAGGCCGCGCATGCCTGCGAGCTGGGTGATCTGGACCGCGTTGCCCCGCGCGCCGCTGTCGAACATGGCGTAGATGGGGTTCAGGTAGGGCTCTCCGTCAACGGCGTCGTTCTTGAGCTCGGTCATGAGCTCGTCGGTCACCTCGTCTTTGGCGTGGGTCCAGCGCTCGATGACGAGGTTATATCGTTCGCCGTCGGTGATGACGCCGCTGCGGTAGCGGCGCTCGATCTGATCGACCTCTCGCTCCGCCTGGGCGATGATCTCGGCCTTGCGCGCGGGCATCCGCAGGTCGCGGGTCGAGAACGAGATGCCTGCCAGGGTGGCGTGCTTGAAGCCGATCTCCTTGATCGTGTCGAGCAGGTCGATGGTGGCGCCGCGGCCGAGGATGTGGTGGCAGTCGGCGATGATGTCGTTGAGCCGCCCCTTGTTCATCGTGCGGTTGTAGAAGAGGAGGCCCTCGGGCAGCAGGCTGTTGAAGTAGACCCGCCCCGCCGTGGTGCGCACGACCCGGCCGCCGCAGGGCACGCGGTCGCCGTGCTCGTCCACCATCTCGGCGTACTGAGGCAGGCGCACGTCGATGACCGTGTGGTAGTGGAGCTTGTCGTAGCCGAGGGCGATGAGGACGTCCTCGCTGCTCGCGAAGCGCTGGATCTGGTCGTCGGGCCTGGGGTCGGGCCGCCGGCAGGTCACGTAGTAGCAGCCGAGGACGATATCGAGCGAGGGGGTGATGATCGGCTTCCCGTCGGCAGGCGAGAAGATGTTATTGGTGGACATCATGAGCAACGAGGCCTCGGTCTGTGCCTCGATGCTGAGCGGGACGTGGACGGCCATCTGGTCGCCATCGAAGTCGGCGTTGAATGCCTCGCACACGAGGGGGTGGATCTGTATGGCGTTGCCCTCGATGAGGACGGGCTCGAAGGCCTGGATGCCCATGCGGTGGAGTGTGGGCGCGCGGTTGAGCAGCACGGGGTGCTCGTGGATCACCTCGTCGAGGATATCCCACACCTCGTCGTCCTTGCGCTCGAGCATGCGCTTGGCGCTCTTGATGGTGTCGCACAGGCCGGCGTCCTTGAGCCGCCGGATGATGAAGGGCTGGAAGAGCTCGAGGGCGATCTTCTTGGGCAGCCCGCACTGGTGGAGTCTGAGTTCCGGGCCGACCACGATCACCGAGCGGCCCGAGTAGTCCACCCGCTTGCCCAACAGGTTCTCGCGGAAGCGTCCGGGCTTGCCCTTGATCATGTCGGTCAGCGACTTGAGCGGGCGGTTCGACGAGCCGAGGACGGAGTGTTTGCAGCGCTCGTTGTCCATGAGGGCGTCCACGCTCTGCTGGAGCATGCGCTTCTCGTTGCGGATGATGACCTCGGGGGCGTGGAGGTCGAGGAGCTTCTTGAGCCGGTTGTTGCGGTTGATGACGCGGCGGTAGAGGTCGTTGAGGTCGGAGGTGGCGA
>CAZDNN010000090.1:0-14909 GCA_964506385.1 uncultured Planctomycetota bacterium | reverse complement strand
TGAGGGCGTCGGCTACCTGGTCGATATGGAGTGCGAAGCCGGTCTGCTGCATGGTGCCGCTCTTGAGGGTGACCATGCCGATGACCTCAGCCCGCATGTTGAAGAGCGGGCCGCCGCTGTTGCCGGGGTTGACGCCGGCGTCGGTCTGGATGTAGTCGCAGCCGTTGGGCATGGTGCGCTTGCGGTTGGAGACGATGCCCTTGGTGATGGTGTAGTCGAGGCCGCCAGGGTTGCCGATGACCACGACGTCCTCGGCGGCGACGACGTCCGCGGACTTGCCGAGCCGCAGGGGCTTGAGCTTGAAGAGGCGGTTGTCGATCTTCAGCAGCGCGATGTCGCGGCGGGGGTCGGCGAGGACGAGCTGGACGTCGCGGATCTGGGTGAGCTTGTCGGCACCTTTGCGCTTGAAGTCGATCTGCCACGGGGCGCCTGGGGCGATGACGTGGAAGTTCGTGGCGATCAGCCCGTCGGCGCGGACGACGTAGCCGCTGCCGAGGCCCTGGCGGGCGCGGACCACGACGCACGACTCCTGCACTTGCGCCACGAGGGCTATCAGCGTCAGCTTCGGCGGCTTCCCGTCCTTGGCGTCCCCGCCGGTGGCGCGGGCGAACTCGGCGGCGGTGCGTGGCTGGTGGGGGAAGGCCTTCAGTGACTTCTGCCAGGCCACCACGGCGTCCGTCCTGTGGCCGTTGACGATGTGGGCGCGGCCTAGCGCGGACAGGGCGACGAAGTCATCGGGCTGAAGCTCGAGCGCCCGCTCGAGCACCGCGACCGCTTCGTCGGCCTTCTTGCTCAGGGTGAGGACGCGGCCTTGCTCGATGCAGGCGTCTACGGACACGATGCTGTGCCCCAGGTCGAGGCGGCGGGCCTCCTCGTACATGGCGACGGCGCGCTCCGGCTGCTTGGTGCGGCTGTAGAGGCGGGCCATCGCCATCCGGAGGTTGGCCGAGAGAGGGTACTTGTGAAGGAGCTTCTGGCCCAGGGCCACCTGCTCGACGGGCTTGGGGAAGGGCCTTGTGGTCCCGTCGGGCATGCGGACCTGGAACTGCCCTGCGCCCGGTGGCAGGATGAAATGGGCGAGAAGGAACAGATGGGCGCGATACTCCTGGTCGGAGTGGTAGACGTCGGTGGCGAAGCGGTTGGCAGCCGGCTTGCTGCCTGCGGCCGCCTTCTTGTGCAGGTCGATGAAGGTCTCGATGTCGGCCACCTGGGTGCCGCCGCCGGGCAGCTTGTCCCTGGCGGCGGCGACGGCTTGGCTCGCCTCGTCGAAGTTGCCGTCCTTGACGAGGGCGAACACCTGCTTGTAGAGCTTCTCGAAGGGCGCCTGAGCGCGCTTGGAGAGGTCGAGGCGGAACTTCTCGGCCTCCTGAGCCCACTTGGTCTTCGCGAAGCGCTCCGGGAAGCTGGCCATGTGCTCGATGGCCTCCTGGACCTTGCCCTCCTTGAAGAGCCTTTCGGCCTTGGCCTTGCGCTGGTTGAAGTCCTTCTCGGCGCTCTTCTCGACGACCTCGGGCTTGCCTTTGGCGCGCTCTTCGAGCTCGAGGCCGAACTTGCGGATCTCGTTCGCCCATTTCGTGTTCCAATAGTGTGACGGATAGCCGTCGAGGACGGCCATGGCCTCGTCGAACTTGCCCTCCCCCATCAGCGTCTCGGCCTTGGCCTTGCGCTTCTCGAATTCCGCCTTCGCCCGCTCTTCCAGGCTCGTCGCCGCGCCGCCGCTCGTCCCCGTGTACTTCTTGTGCACCCAGCCGAAGACGACGTTGCCGCCGACCTTCACGCGGACGCCGAACCAGTCGCCATTGACCTTCTCGACGGGCAGCCGCATGCCCTTGGCGAGGTAGGCGATGGTCTTCGACCCGTCCATGACGGGCGTGCGGTTCTTGATGATCGAGATCGTCTGCCCCGCCGTCGCGACGCAGGCGGCTGCGACGAGGAGGGCCAGGCACAGGGTCAGGCAGCGATGGGTCTGCATCGGACTGGGCCCCTCGTGATCGGGTGGTCGGCCGGGGCGGTCACGCCCTTCTCCGTCCGCAGCACTTCTTGTATTTCTTCCCGCTGCCGCAGGGACAGGGGTCGTTGCGGCCTGGCTCCTTGGCGGCGGTGATGGGCTTGGGCGCCGGTGGGCCGTCCATGGGGGCTTCGGCGACGCGCTGCTGCTCCTCGTAGGCCCGCTGCTGGGCCTCGTAGGCCGCGGCGCGCGCGTCCTCGTGGGTGTAGCTGCTCGCCCGCCAGATGCTCTGGACAGCGCCCTCGTCAAGGTCGAACTGGACCTTGAGCAGGTAGTCGGTGACGGTGTCCTCGATGGACTGGGTCATGTGGTCGAACATGTCGTAGCCTTCGCGTTTGTATTCGACCTTGGGGTCCTTCTGGCCGTAGCCACGGAACCCGATGGTGCCGCGAAGGTGGTCCATGTTGTAGAGGTGGTCTTTCCACTTCGTGTCGATGGTCTGGAGGAGGAGCATGCGTATGGTCCAGAGCATTCGGCGGGTGCCGAGCTGGGCCTTGCGTGCCTCGTAGGCCTCCTCGATACGCTCGCGCAGCCGCGCCTCGGCCTCCTCGAGCGTGAGCTTGCTCAGCTCGAACGGCTGCGGCTCGACGCCGTACTTGCTCGCGACGGTGTTGGCCAGCGCGACGACGTTGCGGCCCTCTGCCGAGAGGTCGGCTTCCAGGAAGCCCCGCAGTGCCGCCCGCACCAACTCCACCCGCACCGCCTCGGCCGGGCGCTCGGCGTAGAAAGCCGCAGCGGCCAGTGTGAAGTATGCCCGCACCTCGGCCAGCGTCTCCTCACGCACCGCTTCCGAGTCCAGCAGCGGGCTCAGGCCCGTGCCCTGGAGCCACCGGCGGAAGTAGTCGCAACGCCACTCGCTGGGGAACCTCTCGGCCGGCATGCACAGCCCCAGCGCACCCTCCACGGCGCGCGTCACCAGGCTCTCGAGGCCCCGCCGCGCGTAGTGGCCCTTCGCACGGTCAGCGAGAATGGCCACCGCCTGCCGCTCGTCGCCCTCCGCCTCCTCCTCGAGCTGGCCCACCGGCACGGAGACGTCGAAGACGCGCCGCGCGAAGTCGGCGAGGCCGCCGAAGTCCATCTCGTCGCTGTCGCCGAAGGCCTGGTACGTCTCCAGGGTGGCGACCACGAGCTCCTCGCACGCCTCGTCCACCTCGATCTGGCCGTGCTCGTACTCTTCCAGCTTCGCCTTCACCAGGTCATCGCGAACCGCGCCGAGACGGTCCTCGGCGAAGCGCTTGAGTTGCGCCTCGACCTGGGGCTCCCGCGCCGCAAAGGAGTAGCGCGAGCAGGCCCAGCCCGCCAGCATCCCGTAGCTCGGCGCCTCGGCGAAGAGCTCGCTGTCGAGGAACCTGGCGATGGCGCCGCCCAGGAAGCGGGGGACGAAGGTCTCGCACAGCTCCGCCGACGAGGCAGCCGGGTAGGCTCGTTCCGCCTCGCGGAGGAAGTGGAGGTGGAGCTCGTGGAGGTCGTATGCGCGCCACTCGGCTTCGCTGATGGCCAGGCCGAGCTCGGCGGCCCACTCGCTGAGAGGCACGAAGTGGCGCTCGGCGGGCGCCGCGGCGGCCCGCCCGCCGATGGTCTGGTCGACGAGCCGCGCGAGGTTGCCATCGACCATGTGGAAGGCGATGTCTTCGAGGCCGTCGAGGCGCTCCTCGTCGTCTTCCACCTCCCCCTGCTTGGCGGCCAGGCGCTGGAGGTAGGCGGGCATTTCGCCTGCGGTGCGCCGGGCGAGGTCGAAGGAGCGGATGCCCATGCGGAGGCGGGGCGACAGGTAGGTGGCGAGGCCAATGATGTTGTGAGCGCGGCAGCGCAGATGCATCTGGAGATGCCAGTCGGCGACGCTGGCGGCCCACAGGTCGCGCTGGTCGCGGCCTGCCATCCCGTCGAGCCTCTCGGCGAGGAGCCCGGCGATGGTCTCGACCAGCGCGGGCTCGACCCGCTCGTCGTAGGCATCGCGCACGGCCTCGGGCATCATGGCGATGCCGAGCCGCCGGCGCGCCCAGAGCGCGATCCGCTCCGCCGAAGGGCGACGGCCGAACATCGCCGAGCCCAGGTAGATCTCGGCCGCGCACCGCGCCAGCTCCCCTGCAAGCTCAGGCGCGCTCATCCCCGCGAATCGCTCCTCCGCCGCCTTCAGCCACTGCGGCAGCAGGGCCTGGCACGTCGAGGTGGCCGCCGACCACTCCGTCACGTGGATCGACACGCCCAGCCGCCCGATCCAGTCGCGGAACGCGTCGTGCTCCCAGCGCCGCGCAGAGACCAGGAGCGGGCGGTCCTGCTCGTAGCCGACGGCGAACCACTGCTCGAGCAGCGCCTCCCGGCTGGTTCCCTGCTCCTCGGCCTGGCGGCGCGCCGCGTCTGCCACCACGTCCGCCAGCTCGCGGCGGACCACCGCAGCGAGGGCGGCCGCGCGGCACTCCATGCCGAGGCGCTTGCCCCACCGCTGGAGTCGGCCGAGCTGCCAATGCACGGGGTAGGCATCGCCGTCGGCGCGGCAGTCGGCCACGAGCTGCGCCGCCCAGGCACGGGCTTGCTCGGCGTCGAGGCCGTGACGCAGCGGCTCCTCGGCGCCGCGGGCGAGTGCGGCAGTGAGGCCCTTGTGGTCGACCTCGAGCCACTCGTCCATCGTGATGGACGCGCCGACGGCCTCGGCCTGCGCCGCGAGGAGGCCGAAGAGCCGCTCTGGGAGGTCCTCGGAGGGCGGCTGGAGGTCCGGGGCGAGGAAGCGGGCGATGCCGCGGGCGATGAGCTCCTCGTGGCCCACGTGCTCGCCGCCTTCGAGGACCTCCTGGCGCTGGTCGTAGATCAGCTTGCGCTGCTCGTCCATCACCTCGTCGTATTCGAGGAGGTTCTTGCGGATCTCGTAGTTGTGCTCCTCGACCTTTCGCTGGGCGCGCGCGATGGCTCTGGAGACCATGGGCGCCTCGATGGGCTCACCGTCGCTGAGGCCGGCGCGGAGCATGAAGTTGCGGACCCACTCGGCCATGAAGATCCGCATCAGGTCGTCTTCGAGGCTGACGAAGAAGCGTGAGGAACCCGGATCGCCCTGGCGGCCGGCACGGCCGCGAAGCTGGTTGTCGATGCGCCGTGCCTCGTGCCGCTCGGTGCCGACGACGTGGAGGCCGCCGAGCTCGGCCACGCTGTTGGCCAGGACGTAGGGTGCGCGGCCTTGCTCTGCCCAGAAGCGCTCGAGCCGCTCGTGCACCTCGTCGTCGTCCAGGCCGTTCTCGTTCGGCTGCCGCAGGCCCCACGCGTCGAGCCAGTAGCGCTCGAGGCGGCGCTGGAGCTCCCGGCGGAGGTCCTCATCGGTCACCTCGGCCTGCTGCCCCCGCAGCTCCTTGCGCACGCGGTCCGGGCTCCAGTCGCGGGGCGCGAGGTCCATGGCCTGCCACTGGCGGAAGACGTCCTGCCAGGTGCACTGGCCGAGGACGATGTCGGTGCCGCGGCCTGCCATGTTGGTGGAGACGGTGACGGCGCCGAACTGGCCTGCGAGGGCGACGATGCCGGCTTCGCGCTCGTGCTGCTTGGCATTGAGGACCTCGTGCTTGACTCCGCGGCGCTCGAGCAGTGCGGCCAGGTGCTCGCTCTTCTCGATGGAGATGGTGCCGACGAGGATGGGGCGGCCCTGGCGGTGGACCTCGGCGATCTCCTCGACGATGGCGCCCCACTTCTCGTCCTCGGTGCCGAAGATCAGGTCGTTGTGCTCGGCGCGGCGGAGGGGGCGGTTGGTCGGGATGGGGACGACGTCGAGCTTGTAGATTTTCATGAACTCGGCGGCCTCGGTCATGGCCGTGCCCGTCATGCCGGCGATCTTGTCGTAGAGGCGGAAGAAGTTCTGGAACGTGATGGTGGCGAGGGTCTGGTTTTCTTTCTTGATGCGGGCGCCGCGGCTGGCCTCCTTGGCCTCGACGGCCTGGTGGAGGCCGTCGCTCCAGCGCCGGCCCGGCATCAGACGCCCTGTGAACTCATCGACGATGATGACCTCGCCGTCGCGGATCACGTAGTCCACGTCGAGCTTGTAGAGTTCCTTGGCCTTGAGCGCCGCCTCGATGTACGGCGGCCACTCCATGTTGCGGCCCTGGTAGAGGTTGTCCACCTGGAGGAACCGCTGTGCCGCCTGGATCCCCCGCTCGGTCAGGGCGACCGAGTGGTCCTTGGGGTTGTAGGTGTAGTCGTAGCGGGCAAGGACGCGCTCGCGCTCTTCCTCCTCGCGAGGCAGCCGCTGGGCGTTGATCCCCACAAGGGTGTTCACCAGCCGGTTAGCCGTGTAGTAGCGGTCCGAGGAGTCCTCGGCCGGGCCGCTGATGATCAGCGGCGTGCGGGCCTCGTCGATTAGGATGCTGTCTACCTCGTCGATGATGGCGTACTGGAGCGGGCCTTGGGCCTGTGCCTCCAGGCGGTCCTTCATGTTGTCGCGGAGGTAGTCGAAGCCGAACTCGTTGTTGGTGCCGTAGGTGACGTTGCAGGCGTACTGGGGCCGGCGGCCGCCGGGGTCCATGTCGCTCTGGATCGCGCCGACCGTGAGGCCGAGTGACTCGAACATCGGGGCGTTCCAGTCGCGGTCACGGCGTGCCAGGTAGTCATTGACGGTGACGACGTGGACGTGGGCGCCGGAGAGGGCGTTGAGGTATGCGGGCAGGGTGGCGACGAGGGTCTTGCCCTCGCCGGTGACCATCTCGGCGATCTTGCCCTGGTGGAGGACGATGCCGCCGATGAGCTGGACGTCGAAGGGCCGCATGCGGAAGGGCGGGCGGTAGTCGGGGTAGAGCTCGCGGATCTCGGCGTAGAAGCTGGCTGGCAGCATGAGCTCGGCGACCGACGCGCCGTCGTCGAGTTGCTGGCGGGCCAGATCGTAGACCGCGCGGTTGGCCTCGCTGAGCTGGGCTGGGTCGAAGCCGTGCTCTGGCTTGAAGACGCTGCACATGCCGATGCGCCGGTCGCAGGCCTCGCGCGCCACGGCAAATGCCTCGGGCAGGATGTCGTCGAGGGTCTCGGCCCCTTCCTGCACGCGGCGGCGGAAGTCGTCGGTGCGCTCGCGCAGCTCGCGGTCGTCGAGGCGGATCACCTCGGCTTCGAGCTCGTTGATCTGCCGCACGATGGGCAGCAGGGCCTGCTGCTCGCGCTTCACGCGGCTGCCGCGCAGGAAGAATCGCAGCACGCGGTTCACCCCGCGGCCGATCACTACGGGCGCGGCGTCGAGGAACTCGGTGACGCGGTTGCGCACGGCGAACCACAGCCCGTCGCCTCCCGCCCCCGCGTGCAAGCCGGCGAGCGCTTCGTCTTCCTGCGGCCGCCGACGGGTCGCTGGCCGTCTCTTCTTGCCTCGCTTTTTCGCCATGCTCTGGCTCAAGCCCTCTCACTGGGCCGGGTATCGTAGCCCTGTCCTGGCGGCACGCGCCGGACACGGGGGGCATGGATGGATGAATGGATGAGAGGATGGATGGCGGAACCGAAGGGCAGGTGAACGGAACCGGCCTGCTCCAGGGCACGTCCCGCTTCTTTCTCCACCCATCCAGTCATCCATTCATCCAACCTTCCCCCCTATTCTGGCACCTTGCCGAGGCTGGCGGGCAGCGTCTCGGGCAGCGTCACGTCGAAGGTGGTGGTCTCGCCGGCCTTCACGGTGATGCCGCCGAGGGCCGGGTCATAGACGTAGCCCATCTTCTTGAAGTCGGCGGCGGGGATGCGCAGCCGCTGCCAGACCCTGAGTCCCTTGCGCGGCTTGTGCCACACCGTGTACTTCCACTGGAAGGGCCAGGTCTCGACCCGCCAGATCACCTGGTCGCCCTTCTCGGCGTAGAACCTGGTCTTGCGGCTCAGCGCCATGAGCACGACGGCTTCGTCGCGGGTGCCGTGGATCACCAGCGCGCGGTTGGTGTCCATGAACCGGGCGACCTTGAGCGTCTTAGTCACCTTGTCGATGAGCTTGTCGATCCGCAGCTTGGTCCGCAGGAGCTTGTCCCGCTTCTCAGGCGGCAGGATCTCGCCTTCCTCGATGTAGCGGCTGAAGTCGAAGCGCTTGACCTTGAGCTCGCCCGTGCCAAGGTTGAGGTCGTACGTCGGCTTGTCCTCTTCGCCCGGCACACGGAGCACGACCCCCTCGATGCGGCCTTCAGGCGTCTCGATGACGAGATCGTACTCCCGCGGCGCGAGGTTGTCAACCACGTACTTCCCGGTGGCTGCATCGAGCTTGCCCCAGTGGATCTTGTCGTTCAGCTTCATGATGTCGGCGGGGATCCGCTCGACCACGCCGACCTTGGTGGCCTTCCCAGGGGGCTTGATGATGCCCTCGATCCGCCCCGTGCCCGCCGCGGCCCCGACGGCCGCATACGCGACCACAGCCGCCGCAAGCAACACCCAGCCGGTCGCGCGTCCCATCCCAGCCTCCTTCGCCGTCCCCAGACATGACCCCGGATCATCGCTTCCCACTTCATATTATCGCGATTCGCCCCAGGAATTCAACGATGCGGAGACAACTGCGACCGCCGCTTGAACCAGCCGACGCCCCGGCATAGAATCGTTGCGAGCGTGAGCCTGCCGTCCTCACACCATTGCAGGGGACATTCCGTGCGACTGCTCGACGTGTTGCTGCCTGTCCTGACCTGCTGCCAGGCCCTCGCGCAGGCCGCCGCGCCGACCGAGGGCGTGCCCTTCGACGGCAAGACGACCTACGCCGCCGTCGAGGACGGGACGCCCTTCGACCTCGCGGCCTTCACCCTCGCCTGCCGCGTCAGGCTCCGCCAGACCGGCGACTCTCAGATCTTCCTCAATCGCGGCGAGCCGGGCACCCTGTTCACACTCTATCTCTACAAGGGCCGCGTCCGCATGCTCGTGCAGTATGCCGGGGGCAGGAACTACACCCACGCCAACGTGGCGGCGCCGCCGGCCGACACCTGGGTGCACTACGCGGGGACCTATGACGGCGAGCGAATCCGCATATTCGTCAACGGCAAGCTCGCGGGCACGACGGCGGCGAAAGGCCGCATCCCGCGGTCGAAAGCCCCGCTCTACATCGGCTGCGTGGTGCCCGGCGAGCGCGTCCTCGACGGATGGATGGATGACGCGAGGGTCTGGCGCCGCGTCCTCTCCCCCGCCGAGATCGCCGCTGCCGCCACAGGGAAGGACGTGCCCGACGGCCTCGTAGGCCGCTGGACGCGAGCATCCCTCGACGGCGAGCACTGGGCCAACACCGCCGGCGTCAGGCTCGCCGCAGTCTACAAGGCCAACCCCAAGGTCACCCCGCGCAGGAGACCCACCGTGGACCGAGCCCCCGCCGAGCTGCTCAACACCAAGGACGACGGCTATCGCGGCATCTGGTACTGCAACCAGCGCCAGGATAACGAGTACGTCTACAAGTACAGCGGCGGCCTCGGCACCTACTGCGCCAAGCACATCCCCTTCGCCGTCTACGCCAGGGCCGCCCGCAAGACCTTCTTCTGCTACGGCGGGCGCCCCAAGGAACGCAACATCCTGCTCCACATGGTCTCCTGCTACGACCACGACACCGGCACCGTGCCCCGCCCGACCATCCTCCTCAACAAGGGCACCGACGACGCCCACGACAACCCCGTCATCCAGCTCGACGAGCGCGGCCACATCTGGATCTTCTCCAGCGCCCACGGCACCGGCCGCCCCGCCTACATCTCCGTCAGCAAGCGGCCCTACGACATCGACGACTTCGAGCTCGTCCTCACCGACAACTACTCCTACCCCCAGCCCCACTACCTCCCTGGCAAAGGCTTCTTCTTCCTCCACACCAAGTACGGCGGCGGCCGGCGCCTCTACTTCTCCACCAGCCCCGACGGCCGCTCCTGGACCGACCCGACGCTCATCGCACGCATCGACCAGGGCCACTACCAGATCAGCGGCCGCAGCGGCGACAAGGTCGCCACCACCTTCAACTACCACCCCCAGCCCCGGGGGCTCAACTGGCGCACCAACCTCTACTACATGGAGACCACCGACTTCGGGAAGACCTGGCGCAACGCCGCCGGCGAGCCCATCACGCTGCCCCTCACCACGCCCAGCAACCCCGCGCTCGTCCACGACTACGCCGCCGAGAAACGCAACGTCTACCTCAAGGACATCGCCTTCGACGCCCAGGGCCGTCCCGCCATCCTCTACGTCACCAGCGGCGGCTGGGAGGCCGGCCCCAAGAACGACCCCCGCATCTGGACCGTCGCCCGATGGACGGGCGAGACGTGGGACATCCGCGGCCAGATCACCAGCGACAACAACTATGACTCCGGCTCCCTCTACATCGAGCGGCCCGACCTCTGGCGCCTCATCGCACCCACCCAGACCGGCCCACAGCCCTACAACCCCGGCGGCGAGGTCGCCATGTGGACCACCGCCGACCAGGGCAAGACCTGGAAGCTCGTCCGCCAGCTCACCCGCAACAGCCCCCGCAACCACACCTACTGCCGCAAGCCCGTCAACCCCCAGCCCGCCTTCTACGCCCTCTGGGCAGACGGCCACGCCCGCAAGCCATCCGAGTCGCGCCTATACTTCTGCGACCAGCAGGGGAACGTCTACCTCCTCCCTCCCGAGATGAAGGGCGACACGGCCAAGCCCATCCAACTGAAGCCGGAGGACTTCTGACGGCACGTCTCGCCCCGTACGCCCTGCCGCCGCCTTGGCGGCTTTGATTCTCCCACGTGGTGTGCTAAGCTAGAGGCGTGAATCGCCCAGGGTCGAACGCGGAGACGCTAGCTCGATGCCAAATCACGCTTACTGCCGCATAGACGACCGTGGCTGCACGCCGGCCGAAGTGCCTGCGGTGAGGGAAAAGGGACGCAGCGCGTTCACCCTCATTGAGCTGCTGGTCGTCATCGCCGTCATCACGCTCCTGGCTGCGCTCGCGCTGAGCGTGATCGCCCGCGCGCTCCGCCAGGCGGAACGCACCACCTGCACCAGCAACCTCCACCAGATCCACCTGATGTCGCTGACCTACGCCAAGGACTACGCCCGCATGCTCCCCCAGATCGACCCCGGCAGGCACTCCCTGTGGATCGCATCGGGCGCCATGCAGGACATCGCGACCATCTACAGCTTCGACCCGAGGTGCTTCTACTGCCCGTCCACCACCTGGGATCTGATCGAGTCGAACTTCAAGGACAACAAGTGGTCGCTCGTCAGCGGCGGCCCGAAGGTCCGCTTCGGCTACATCCACCTGAGCTACCGCAAGGCCTACAACGGCACCCTCCACGGCGACGTCCGCCTGCTCCGCAAGCTCACCGGCGTCTCCAACCCCGCCGCCACGCCGTACTACGTGGACTTCGTGTCGCCGAACAACGAGGAGGTCTACTCGCACGCCACAGGCGGCAACATCCTGATGCTCGACGGGCGCTGCATCTGGCGCAACCAGGCCGACGCGACGCTGCGCTACAGCCGCGCCGGCGACGTGATGATGCCCGAGACCGACTTCTACTGGTAGCCCCTCCCTTCCGCTGCCTTCATGGAAGAGGACCACCGCCCCATCTCTGGGACGATGGCCCTCTGGATATCCCTCGCCGTGGCGCTCTTGCGTCCGGTCAGCCGCGACGGCGGCGTCGGGCCAGCGCGACGAGCGCCCCACCGAGCAGCACCAGCGTGGCAGGCTCCGGCACCACGGTCAGTGTCGTCGGCTCGGACCACACGGTGTAGCCGTCGGCCGCCTCCACGGCGAGCAGCACGCCGAAGACGCCGTTCCCCTGGATGCCGAAGAGCTCGCCGAGCTGCTCCCAGGTGAGCTCGCTGATCGCCTGGTCGCCTGCGTCGAAGAACCGGGCGTCGAGCGCACCGGTGGACAGGTCGCCGACCACCCACAGGTAGTCGGCGATGTCGCCCCCGGGGTCGGACGAGCCGCTGCCGTCGAGGATCAGGCTCTCGCCGACGAGCATTCGGTAGGGCCCACCCGCGTCGGCCACCGCAGGGTTGTCGGGCACCGCGACGGCCTGGATGCTGTCGAGCGAGAAGTCCATCGACTCGCCGCCGCTGCTCAGCACGCCTCCGAAGTTGAGGAAGCCGCCCGCGGTCGTGGCCGCCGTGCGGTAGCCGAGGCCGTCGGTCGCGAAGATGCGGCCCGTCGTCAGGTCGCGCACCGCGCCGACCCACTGGCGGGCGAATGGCACCTGATCGACCATGAAGGCGTAGACGTGGCCCTCGACGAGCGGGATGCCCGTGTCCACGTAGCGGGCGTCGCCCGACGCGCCGCCGTCGAAGAGCAGCCAGTTGCGCGCGGGCACGGCGCCCTTCTGCTGGCCTTCAGCCATGATGAGCCAGCGGTTCTCGCCGCTCGTCCCGCTCGAGGCCTGGGCCCCCTCGAAGAAGTTCACCCTGTCGCTGCCGACCAGCGCCGCGGGGTCGCCGTCGAAGCGGTAGAGGAAGCTGACCTGCTGGCGGCCCGCGGGGTCGATGTCGCCGGCGTACATGCGGTTGAGCGTCGCGTTCCCGCCGGTGTTGATGCGCTCGAAGTGGGCGGCCAGGTAGCTCCCGCTGTCGGCCGTGAGCGGCGCGGCGTCGGTCACCTGCCCGCTCATGCCCGAGCCCGTCGTGGACCACGGCGTGACCCAGCCGCTGCCAGGCCGCCCGCCGTACTGATCCACGTACTCCGCGCCCTCGCCATCGGTGAAGTTCGCGACGACCCGCCGCGTCGGCAGGTCGATCCGCAACAGGTCGAGCGAGAGCTGGCGATCGTCCGCGGCGCGGTTCCCCCTCCCGCCGAAGTGGATGTACTGGCCCACCGCGTCGGCTGCCGTGCGGAAGCCGAGATCGGTGTAGACCCGCCCGCGCGTCCCGTCGCTCACCGCCACGTCGTAGCTGCCGTTGGCGGGATCGACCTGGACGGCGAAGGTGTAGGTCGTGCCCGTCGACAGCGTGATGCCCGAGTTGACCCACTCGTTGCCGTAGAAGCCGCCGCTCGTGCTGTCGAGGAAGACCCACTCCCCCGCGTTGAAGTTGCTGTCGCTCCGCGTCGCGCCGAAGGCCGCGAGGATCCAGCTACAGTCGCTCTTGGTGCCGTCCTTGAGCTCTGGGGCGTCGAAGAGGAAGTAGCGGTCCTCCTGGTTGACGAACGTCGTGCCGGTGCCCATGTTCTCATCGATGCGGAGGGCGAACTGGATGGTGTGGGGCTGGGTCGGGTCGATGCCGGCGAAGCTCTCGTAGGGCCGCGCGATGCACGCCTGGCCGATGCTGCTGTCGCTCTTCATGTGGATCGAGGCATCCAGGTAGCTGCCCGCGCCGGGGAGCACCTCGGCGAAGCCGGGGTCGCCCGCCTCGCGCACTTCGGTGGGCGTGGCGTGGGTCGTCACGGAGGCCTGGCCGTTGCCGCGCACCTGCCAGTTGGTCTGCCAGCCCATGCCCGCGCGGCCTCGGAACTGGTCGGCCTGCACCGAGCCGTTGCCGTCGGTGAAGTCGGCCTGGATGGCATCGGGCGCCTTCGTCGCCGTGAGCGCCAGGGTGTCGGCACACACCTGCCCGCTGCCGCTCGGCACGATCTCGAGGGTGCTCGAGGCGTCGAGGCGGTAGGTGCCGAGGGTGTAGAAGCCCGACCACTTCGCCGCCGCGCCGCCCGCGTCCGAGACGCCGTCGGCCAGTCTCCTCTGGTCCACCACCACCGTCTCCACCCCGTCGGCGTGGGTCAGGCGGTAGGTGACGTTCGCATCGCGATTGCCTGCCTGCCACGAGACCTTCACCTCCGCCCCGCCGTCGCCATAGGCCGCGCCGAGATCGTAGGTGAAGATGTCGCTCGCGCTGGGCGAGCCCGCCATGTGGTAGCCGTACGAGAGGTCGTCGAGGAGGCTGGAGTAGGCGTTCCAGCGGGCCGTGTACGTCCCCCCGGGATTGGAGACATAGGGGCCGAAGTCGTCGACCAGCAGGTCCGTCGAGGCGAAGACGACGTCGGCCGACATCCGCCCGTCCGTCCCGTCGCTGTAGACGACGGTCGAGCCCGGGCCGAGCTCGATCGCGGCGTCGGTCACCTGGTAGAAGCCGCTGCCCTGGTAGTTGGCCGTCGGTGGGGTCGTCTGGTCGGCGTAGCGCCGCTGGCTCACGGTCTTGCTCGCGCTTGCCGCCGTGCCCGTCACCGTCACCGTCGTGTCGGTGGCGCGGCTGCCGCTGTTCACAGGACTCCAGCCCGCGTAGACGTAGTAGTCGCCTACCGGGACGTTGAAGGTGTAGGTCGCCGTCTTGTCGCCCGTGTAGTCAACCTCAAGACGGTAGTCCCCGCCGTATGCTGTCCCCGACCTGCTTGCCCAACCGGCTCCTGAGCCCGCGAGCGCGACGGTGCTGCCCGGCGCGTTCGTGTCGCCACCGTCGTCGAGGTAGTAAATTGCCCCCTCGCCCGGAACGGCGAACAGGAGCGCCAGCAACCCGAGTGCCGCCAACGCGACGCGAAAGCCCCTGCTCATGGGATCTCCTCTGTCGTCTCTTCGCCCTGTTCGAGCACAATCGAGTACCTGAAAGCCAAGGTATAGGGGGAACCAGCAAATGCCATGCCGACAGACAGGCGGAATCCACGATCTCTGGCTGATTCACAAGACATTGCCAGCACGCCACTTACGGCTCCGCCGGCTTCCGCGGGCCACCGCGGCGTGGCGGTCGTGGAAGCGAGGATGTTGACGATCGGCAACATGAAAAGAGCGGCGCGCCGTAACTCGTTGCCTGGCAAGAAGAAAGCATGTTGCCGAAACGCAACGTGCTGTGCACCGTCGTCAACATCGCGACACACGCACCACGTGGGTCGCGGCCTGGGGATTTGCCCGTTGACAGCCGGTTCCCATGCGCTAAGATCGTCGCGGGAGGGTGGTGGACGGAGATGCGGCGTGGCACTGTGCAAGGCCGAGGCGATCACCATCCGGCTGACCGACTACTCCGAGACGAGCCAGGTGGCGGCGCTCTACACCCGGGAGTTCGGCCGCCT
>CAZDNN010000089.1:0-15089 GCA_964506385.1 uncultured Planctomycetota bacterium | reverse complement strand
GCTGCGCTCGCGGGTGTACCTGGCCGCGCTGGTGGCGAACCTGGGCGTGGGCTGACTGGCGCTTCACCGCGAGCTTCGGCTATCCCACGTTCCTCAACTTCGGCCGCAACTACGCCGGCGCACGCGACGGCTTCGTCTACATCTACTCCCACGACAGCGACAGCGCCTACAAGGCCGCAGATCGAATGGTCCTCGCCCGCGTGCCCAAGGGCCGCATCGCCGAGCGCGACGCCTACGAGTTCCTCAAGGCGCTCGACGCTGAGGGTGCACCCGTCTGGACGAAGGACATCGCCGAGCGCGGCGCCGTGTTCGTCCATTCGCGAAACTGCTGTCGCTCGGGCATCACCTACAACGCGGGTCTCAAGCGCTACCTCTGGTGCCAGATCCTGCGCAAGGCCGACGCCCGCTTCGAGGGCGGCTTCGGCATCTACGACGCCCCCGAGCCCTGGGGCCCTTGGACTACCGTCTTCTTCACCGAGACGTGGGACGTCGGCCCCGGCGAGACTTCGAGCCTCCCCACCAAGTGGATGAGCGCCGGCGGCAAGACCATCTGGCTGGTCTTCTCGGGCGACGACTGCTTCTCCGTCCGCAAGGCCACGCTCACCCTCAAGGACGCCCCATGACCGCCGCGATCCCCCGAGCTTGTCTCGCCATTCTCTTCCTCGCCCTCGCCGCGGAGGCCCAGGCCATGATGCGACCCCGCGTCGTCGAGACGAAGTTCCCCACCGACGACATCGTCATCGCCTCGATCGTCGTCGAGGCGCCGGCGGGCGACGCGACGCAGGCCATCCAACGGGCCATCGACGAGGCGGCGAAGGCGGGCGGCGGCGTGGTGTTTCTCCCCGCGCGGCGCTACCGCCTCGAGGGCCGGCTCGTCGTCAAAGAGGGGGTGACCCTGCGGGGCGACTGGCAGAAGCCGGGCGGGAAGGACAGCCACCAAGGCACCACGCTGGCCGTCGTCACCGACCGCGGCAAGCCTGACGCCCCAGCGACCATCACCCTCGAACGCGGCTCGGGCATCCGTGAGATGGTTGTCTGGTACCCCGACCAGAAGCCCGATGCCATCGTGCCCTATCCGTGGACCATCCGCACCTCGCAGACCGCCACGGGCAACAACATCACCGTCCACAACGTGACCCTCGTCAACCCTTACCAGGCCATCAAGATCGGCCCGGAGTGGAACGAGCTCCACACCATCCGCAACGTCTACGGCACGCCACTCAAGACGGGCATCTGGATCGACACGACGACCGACATCGGCCGCCTCATCGACGTGGACTTCAACTGGCTCTGGTGGCCGTCGTCGGGGCTGCCGGGCAGCCCAGCCACCGATGACGCGAAGAAGGCGCTTCGCGAGTTCCTGGCCAGCGAGAGCGTGGCCTTCGAGATGCGGCGCTCCGACTGGGAGTACGTCTACCAGGCGCGGGCCGTGGGCTACGCCATCGGCGCGGTGATCCGTCCGGGCGAGAAGGGGACGGCCAACGCGGTCATGTACGGGTGTCGCCTGACGGGATGCGGCACGGCTCTGCGCCTCGAAGGCCTCAACCGGATCGGCCTGGCCGTGACGGGGTGTCGGCTCTACGGCGACGAGTACGCCGTCCACGCGCCGGCGTCTTTCGACTCCACCGCCCAGTTCCATAGCGCGCTCATTGCGGGTCGGGTGCTCCTCGATGGGCCAGGCACCCTGACCTTCCAGGCCTGCACGTTCCTGGACAGGCGCGATACGGACATCGTCGCGAGGAGGGGGCAGCTCTCGCTGCTCGAGTGCCGATTCGACCGCTGGATCATGCCTGTGACGCTGGGGGAAGGCGTGCGCCGCGCCCGCATCCTCGACAGCCAACCCGAGGGCGAGCTGCGCGTGGAGAACGCGAGCCGCGGCGACGTCATCATCACGCGGTTTGGGCCGGACTTCGCGCGTGCCGCGTACCGAGGCCATGCTGCGGCGCCAATGCCGCGGCCGGCGACCCGCGACCTCTTCGCCGTCACCGACTTCGGCGCGGCGCCGAGCGAGAAGGACAACACGGCGGCCTTCGCCCGGGCGCTCGACGCAGCGCGGAGGGCAGGCGGCGGCACGGTCTATGTCCCCGCGGGCAACTACCGCTTCGCCGGCGAGATGGTCGTGCCCTCGGGCGTCGAGCTGCGCGGCAGCTTCGACGTGCCCCACCACACGGTCTCCGGCGGCTCGGTGCTCATGCCGACCGCGGGCCTCGGCAACGAGAAGGGCACGCCCTTCATCCGACTCGAGGCGACGTCGGGCCTCCGCGGCCTCACCTTCTGGTACCCCGACCAGAGGATCGACGACGTGAAGCCCTATCCGTGGGCCATCCAGGCGCTCGGGCCGGGCTGCTGGCTGGTGGACGTGACCCTTGGCAACGCGTACCAGGGCGCCGACTTCTGGACGCACCCGAGCACCGGTCACGTCATTCGCTACCTGGCCGGCGGCCTGCTCAGGCGCGGGCTCTTCGTCAGCAAGTGCGACGGCGAGGGGTGGGTCGAGGACGTGCAGTTCAACCCCCACTACGCCGCGCGTGTGCACAAGAGCCTGCCGAACCCGGGAGGCGACTTCAGGCGGCTCGTCGACTACCAGCGGGCGCACCTCGAGGCCCTCGTCTTCGGTCGCTGCAAGCAGGAGCACGTGCGGGGCACCTTCGTCTACGCGGCCTACGACGGCATCGCCTTCCGCGACGACGGCGGGGGGGCCGCCGCCACGGTCATCGAGCACGGCACCGACACGGGGAGCCGTTGCGCAGTGCTGAGCGGCAGCGCGAAGGTCAGCTTCGTCAACGCCCAACTCGTCCCCCTGGGCGCGCACGAGAAGGGCGCGATCATCGTCGAGGACTCGTTCACAGGCGCGGTCAGCTTCGTCAACACCCAGATCTGGGCGGGGCACACGAGCGGCGTCATCGGCGGCCGGGGCGACGTGCTCCTCCAACAGCTCAACACCCTGAGCGGCGGCTTCGAGGTCACCGGCGGCCGCTTCACGATGGAGGGCGCGCGATTCGCACGGGGGCTGTCCCCCCACGTGCGCATCGGGGCGGGCTGCGAACGCGCCCGTCTGGTCGCCAACTGCTGGGCCAAGGGCGCGTTCCGGATCGACAACCAGGCGGGGGAGCGCTGCGTGGCCGTCGCCAGTAGCCGCGGCTCCCCACCGCCAGTGAAGCGGGCGACCTTCCGCACGGGCTTCGAGCCAGGGGAACCCCGTGGCGAGGCGGACGCCCTGGCCCGTCGGGGCGGCGGCGTCCGCAAGGTGAGCCGCGCTTCGTGCAAGCCCGTCGAGACGGCCGCCCACGGCGGCAAGTGGGCGCTGCGGGTCGCAGGCCACGCCGACGACCCGTCGTACTCATTCGTCTACTTCCGGGTGTTCGACACGCCGATCGGCGTCTACGATGACACCGTGTTGACCTACTGGCTCCGCCCGACGGGCGAGCGGGGCAGGGCGGTCGGCATCGACCTGCTGTTCACCGACGGCTCGACCCTACGCGACTCGGGCGCGCGCACCGACGGCGGCGCGGGCGTCCACCCCGGCAATCCGAAAGGCACGGTGGGCAAGTGGACGAAGGTGGCCATCCCGCTGGGCAGCTTCCATGCGGGCAAGGCAATCGCGGAAATCCTGTTCGCCTACGACAGCCGCAGTGGCGGAGGGGCCTTCGAGGCCTTCGTAGACGATGTGGCCATTGAGCGGCGGAAGGAGTGACCCATGCACGGGAGACAGGCGGCCTGGATACTGAGCATGCTCCTCGCAACGGGCGCCGCGGCCTTCGCCGGTGAGGAGGCAGACAGGCGGGCACTGACCCAGGAGCTGTGGCCCAAGGCGCGCATCGAGGCGGCCCTCGCGGCTCTCGAGAAGCAGCGCGCCGCAGGCCTGCTCGGCGACGCAGCCTACCAGAAACGCAAGCAGATGCTCGAACAGCGCCGCGCGGGAACGTACGTCTCCAAGTCGCTCGCCGTGACCAACCCGCCGCTCAACTTCATCCAGAACGGCGGCTTCGAGAAGATCAACAGGAACTCGGCGCGAAACCGCTCCCGTTGGCTCTGGTGGGGCGGCTGGAGCTGGGGCGGCGACTACGAGAACTCCTGGGAGGAGCGGCCCGAGCACGTCCACGCGGGCAAGTACTCCGCCCGCATCCGATGCGTCGGGAAGCGCGGCCGCATCGGCATCATGACCCCGGCCCTGCCTGCCATCCCCGGCGCCAGGGAGTACGTCCTCACCTTCTGGGCGAAGGGCGAGGGCGACAACCAGCTCTTCGTGAACTTCGAGGTCGGCGCCCGCGGCACGATGCGCGAGCGCATCGGCCCGCAGTGGCGAGAGTACACCCTGAAGGGCACCCCCGTCCCTGACAAGAAGGACTACCGCGTCTACTTCTACGCCACGGGCGAGGGCACCCTCTGGCTCGACGACGTCAAGCTCGTCCCGGCCGGCGGCAAGACCGAGTTCTGAGGAGGAGACCGACCATGAGCATCCGATGGCTTCTCGCACTCGTGCTCGCCTGGCCGGCCCTGCTCGGCGCGGCTGAGCTCGACCTGTTCGTCACCGACTACAACGAGCCCCACTCGCGCGACCAGAAGCCGCTCGTCGCACAGCCCGTGAGGTACGCAACGCCCCGTGAGGTCGTCATCAGGACTGCTGACGGCAAGACGGTCACCTATCGCTCGCCGACGAAGGTCACCGTCGATCGCGAGGCAGCCGCCGAGCCGCGCGAGGCCAGGCTCTTCGCATCCCGTGGCGAGTACGAGCCCTTCAGCTTCCTGCTCCGGCCCAAGGAGAGCCTCGAGCAGGTCTTCATCTCTGCCTCGGAACTGAAGGGGCCGGGGACAATCCCTGCGGAGAGCGTGGTGGTGACCTCCGTCGAGCGCTTCCTGGGCGAAGGCCGCGACATCCTCATGCGTCTGGGCCGCAAGTGGAATATGGCCGCCCACAGCACCGAGTTCTTCTGGGTCACCGTCCACGTCCCCGGCGACGCGACGCCGGGCGTCTACAAGGGCGCGGTCACCGTGACCGCGCAGGGCAAGCCGGTGGGCGCCATCGCCATTGTCCTCGACGTGCTGCCGATCCGCCTGGAAGAGCCGCCCTACGCGCTCGGCTTCAACTACTCGAGCCCGAAGGACGCGAAGGCCCTCGATGCCCATCTGCGCGACATGCGCGAGCACGGCATGACCTGTGTCGCCCCGCTCTACAACTTCCACCTGCCCATCCACGACGAGGATACCAGCGAGCTGGGCGCCTTCATCGAGGCCTACAAGAAGGCCGGCTTCCGCACCCCACTCTACTTCGCCACGCCCATGAACCTCACGGTCAGCGCGCTCGCGGGCTACGGCACCCTCGACAGTGAGCGATGGCAGCAGAAGTATCTCCAGGTCATGCGGCGCCTCCACGCCGAGACCCTCAAGCACGACGTGCCGGTGCTGATGAGCATCGGCGACGAGCTGACCAACAAGGGCGTCGAGGGCGTGAAGTACGCCGGCCAGCTCGCACGCTTTACCTGGGAGGAGCTCCCCGAGATCGCCACCACGAGCGACATGAACGGCTACCGCGAGGTCATGGCCATGGCCCCGTATCTCAACGTCGCGACCTTCAACAACGGCTGGGACGGCGCCGACCACCACAACCAGGGCCGCCACCTCATCAACCGTGGCTTCATCGCCGAGGTGCAGCGGGCGGGCGCCATCCCCTGGTTCGTCAACGCCGGCTCGGGCCGATTCCCCTTCGGCTTCTTCTTCTGGAAGATGGCGAAGCACGGCGTCCGCGGCAAGGTCGAGTGGTACTGGAGCCTCGACAACCGCCGCGGCTCCCTCGTCCGGACTGACGGCGCGAAGGTGTGGCCCACCATCGACTACGAGCGCTGCCGCGAGGGCATCGACGACCTCAAGTACCTGCTCAAGCTCGAGAGCCTGATTGCCGAGGCAAAGCGCGCGGGGAAGGCGGCCGCCGAGCGGCGATCAGCCGAGGCCCTCGTCGCGCGCATCGCCGACGGCATCCACGACGACTGGACGCGCTACCGCCAGGGCGGCGAGCGCTTCCCCGCCGACGGCTTCGAGGTCATGGACCCCGAGAAGGCCAGCCTCATGGGCTCCCTCGACGCCATCCGCCGCACCGTCGCCGACCACATCATCGCTCTTCAGAAGGGCATGAAGAGGTAGCATAGAGACACCCATGACGATCTCTGTCCGCGCTGCTCACGCCGCCGCCGACGCCCGCATCGACGAGGACTGGGGCAGCCTCTGCTGGCTCGCGAGCCAGAAGCTCGGAAACGCCGTAGGCCTCACCCTCGGCCGCGTCGTCATCAAGGCGGGCAGGTCGAACCCCCGGCACAGCCACTCGACCTGCGAAGAGGTCCTCTACCTCCTCCGCGGCGAGCTCGAGCACGTCGTCGGCAACGCCGTCTACATCCTCAAGGCCGGCGACACCCTCACGGTGGACGCCGGCGTGCCACACTGCGCCACGAGCATCGGCGACGAGGACGCCGACATGATCGTCGCTTACTCCTCCGGCAGCCGCGACTTCCAGCCCGAGCCATGATGCCACGCGACCGGGGAGCGGTGTTTGACTCCCTGGCCGATTCGCGCCAGAATCCGCGCTCTGCCACCCACCCTGGAGTCGCGAGGAGCCCGTCATGCGGATTCTGTACTACGATATCGACACCCTGCGGGCCGACCATCTGGGCTGCTACGGCTACTGCCGCGACACGTCGCCCCACATCGACCGCATCGCGTCCGAGGGCGTGCGGTTCGACAACTGCTACGCGAGCGACACGCCGTGCCTGCCGTCGCGGGCCTCGTTGTTCACGGGGCGCTTCGGCATCCACACGGGCATCGTCAACCACGGCGGCACGGCGGCCGACCTGCGGCTCCACGGCCCCGAGCGCGGGTTCCGCCATGGCGCGGCGCGGAACTCGTGGGTCGCGGCCCTCCGCCAGGCCGGCTTCTACACGGTCAGCGTCAGCCCCTACGCCGAGCGGCATAGCGCCTGGTGGTTCTACCATGGCTGGCGCGAGATGTACAACCCGGGGAAGGGCGGCGCCGAGATCGCGTCCGAGGTGCTGCCCTACGCCATGCAGTGGCTCGATAACCACGCGACCGAGGACAACTGGTTCCTCCACGTCAACGTCTGGGACCCCCACACCCCCTACCGCACGCCGATGGACTACGGCGACCCCTTCTCAGGCCAGCCCTTCGACGAGTGGCTCACCGAGGACAGGATCCGCGAGCACTGGAACGGCTACGGCCCCCACTCCGCCCAGGACCTCGCGAGCTGGGGCCCCTGCGACCCCGGCCGCTGGCCGCGCCTGCCCGCCTACATCAAGTCGATGGACGACTACGTGAAGTGGATCAACGGCTATGACACGGGCATCCGCTACGCCGACGACCACCTCGGCCTGCTGCTCGCCGAGCTCGAACGCCAGGGCGTGCTCGACGAAACCGCCATCATCATCAGCGTCGATCACGGCGAGAACCAGGGCGAGCTCAACATATACGGCGACCATCACACCGCCTGCCAGGCCACGGCACGCCTGCCGCTCATCGTCCGCTGGCCGGGGCTGCCCGGCGACCGCGTGGACACCGCGCTCCACTACCAGACCGACATGGCCGCCACCGTCATCGAGCTCGCCGGCGGCACCGTCCCGCCGATCTGGGACGGCCGGAGCTTCGCCGGCGCATTCCAGGAGGGGCGCGACGAAGGACGCGATACCATCGTCATGGGCAACTGCGCCTGGAGCTGTCAGCGCGGTGTGCGCTGGGACGACATGCTGCTCCTGCGCACCTATCACGACGGCCTGAAGGACCTCGCACCCGTCCTGCTCTTCGACATCGTCAACGACCCGCACATGACCGACGACCTCTCCGACGCGCAGCCCGACCTCGCCAACGAGGGCCTCGCCCGCCTCCACGAGTGGCACACCGAGATGATGAACACGTCGGAGAGCGAGGTGGACCCGATGTGGAACGTCATCCGCGAGGGCGGCCCGTTCCACACCCGCGGCAGGCTCCGCAGCTACTGCGAGCGGCTCCGCGAGACCGGCCGCGGCCACCACGCCGACGCGCTCATGGCACGCCACGGCCCAGGGGATTGATGACAGGGGAGGGCGAGGCTCCCGCCGAGCCGCCCCAGAAGCGCCGGGGACCGAAGAGAGAAGGGAATGCCTGTTGTCGGTCAGCGCCAACGACCGGACGATCCTCCGCGACCTGGCGAAGCGGGTCGCCGAGATCGCCAGCCTGCCGATGATGGCCGAGCGGCGGGCCATGTGGACGCGGCACAACGGCCTCGAGCGCGTGCGGCCCATGGTGCTCATTTTCCCTGAGGGCTCGTGGGGCGAGCTGCTGCCGCAGGACGTGCTCGCGTGCGGGGGGGAGCAGGCGCGGAGGATCGAGTGGCGGCTGCGCAGCCGCATCTACTACCACGAGCACCTCCACGACGACACCGTGATCGAGACGGAATGGGTCGTCGGCAAGGTCGTCCGCAACACGGGCTGGGGCCTGTCGGCGGAGCACATCCCCGCCACCGAGGCCCGCGGCGCCTGGAAGTTCAGGCCCGTCATCAACGAGCCCGCCGACCTCAAGAAGCTCCACTTCCCCGAGGTCACCTACGACGAGGAGGCGACCCAGCGCAACCTGGCGGAGGCACAAGAGCTGTTCGGCGATATCCTCGACGTGCGGCTTAAGGGCATCTCCCACATCTCCTTCCACCTGATGAACCTCTACACCGGCCTCCGCGGCCTTGAAGAGGTGATGATGGACATGGTGGCCAACCCCGGCTGGCTCCACGACGCCATGGCTTTCCTCGAAGAGGGGCACCGCCGGCTCATCCAGCAGTACATCGACCAGAACCTCCTGAGCCTCAACAACGACGCGACCTACAACTCCACGGGCGGCAACGGCTACACCGCCGAGCTGCCCCGCGAGGACTTCGACGGCACGGTTCGCCCTTGCGACATGTGGGCCTCTGCCGAGGCGCAGGAGCTGGCCCTCGTGTCGCCGGACATGCACCGCGAGTTCTCGCTCGACTACGAAAAGCGCCTGCTGGCGCCCTTCGGCCTCACCGGCTACGGTTGCTGCGAGGACCTGACCCACAAGCTCGACGATGTACTCACCATCCCGAACATCCGCCGCATCTCCATCTCGCCCTTCGCCGACGTGGATGCCTGTGCCGGGAAGCTGGGCGACAGCGCCATCTTCTCGTGGAAGCCGCACCCCTCGCACCTCGTCGGCGAGTTCAACCCCGACTTCATCCGCGACTACATTCGCCACACCCTCGAGGTCACCCGCGGCTGCATCGTCGAGATGATCCTCAAGGACACCCACACCTGCGAGCACCACCCCGAGCGCTTCACCCTCTGGACCCAGATCGCGCGTGAGCTGGCCGAGCAGTACTGATCTGGTGATCGTGCCGTGGCCGATATCTTCCCTGAGATCAAGTTCCGTGGCGAGCTGCGGCCGTCGCATCGCGGGTGCCCCGCGGCGAGTTGCACCGCAAGGAGATCTTCCTCTGAGCCGCAGGGGCTATTCCCGAGACGCGGCTCGCCCCCCGATGTGCTGGGAGATGAAGGCATCGAGGCCATCGGGGTAGGCCTGGCCCATGTCCATGAAGCCGCCGTTGTGGTCGCCCTGGAGCTCGAGGAATGCCTTGGGCTCGGGGGCGGCCTCGAAGAGGCGGCGGCCATGGTCGTAGGGGACGAGCGTGTCGTCGCGGCTGTGGGCGATCAGCACGGGGCAGGCGAGCTTCGGCATCCGCTCGAGGGTGGGATAGCGGATGCGCGCGAGCAGCCGAACGGGCAGGAAGGGGTAGATCCGCGCGCCCATGTCGGGCAGCGAGGTGAACGTCGATTCCAGGATCAGCGCTCCCGGCGGATGCTCCGCGGCGAGCCACGAGGCCACCCCGCCGCCGAGGGACCGCCCGAAGATGACGACCTGCTCGGGCGCCATGCCCTTCTCCTCGATCAGCCATCGCCAGGCAGCCTCGGCGTCTTGGTAGGTGCCGTCCTCGTTCGGGCGGCCTTCGCTCTCGCCGTAGCCGCGGTAGTCGAAGATCAGGGTGCTCAGGCCCAGGTCGTGGAGGATGCGGAGCGTATCGAAGCGGTAGGAGATATTGCCCGCGTTGCCGTGGCAGAAGAGCACGGCTCCGCGGGGCTCCCCGGCGGGCACGAACCAGGCGCTGAGGCGCAGGCCGTCCGGCGTCGTCAGCGTCACAGGCTCGTAGGGGAGGCCCGCAGCGTCGGGGTACGCCGCGATCTCGCGCGTCGGCAGGTACACCAGCCGCGCCTGGAGTAGTAAGACCAGCAGGCAGAGGCCCACGTAAGCCGCCGCCACGATGATGAGAAGCTTGACCCACATTCTGCCGAGCCGCCTCGCCGTCGCGTTCACGGGGTGACAGTCCTCGCTGTGGGACGGGCGCACTATAGTAGCAGGCGGGAGGGTGTAGTGCGAGCGCGTTTCCGCCAGGGTCGTCGCGGCAACGCTGCGCCGGGTGGTGGGAGGGCGAAGCTCCTCTGTTGCAGTGTGGCGCCTACGGGTCGTGTGCCAGCAGGAACTCGCTGGCGTTGGCCCGGAGCTCGGCCAGCATCGAGTCCAGTCCCACTGGCGGGTCCGCGACCTTGCGGCAGCCGAGCTCGTAGACGAGCGGGCCGTCGTAGCCGGTCTCGGCCAGCGCCGCGAGCCACTCCCGCCACGGGATGACGCCTTCCCCAGGCATCCAGTGACGCTCGTCCACCCCGTCGTTGTCGGAGATGTGGGTCGTCACGATGCGATCGCCGAGACGTCGGGTCGCCGCACACGCATCCTCGCGGAGATTGGCGTGGTTGACGTCGAGGCACACACCGACGCGGCGCGGGCCGAAGGGCTCGATGACCCGCAGCAGTTCCTCGCTGTCATGGCCCAGGCAGGTCCGCGGCAGGATCTCGACCGCCACCACGATGTCCTCCTCTGCCGGCAGCTCATCCACGAGCCTGTGCAGGCTCTCCTGCGCCCGGTGGATGCGGTGAGGCCGATCCCCATCCTCGCTGGGCTCGCCGCTGGCGTGCACAACCAGGCACCGTCCGCCGAGCAGGCGCAGCCGCCTCAGGCTCCGCAGCGCCTCGGCCAGCCCCGTCTCCCGGACGGCGGGATCGGGGCTCGAGAAGTCAAAGGCGTCGCCGAAGGGCGCGTGGACCGACCAGAGGCGCAGGCCGGCGCCTTCGAGCACGCTGCGGATGTGGCGCAGGCTCGTCTCGTCGTCGAGCATGGGCAGGTCGATGGGCGGGAGCTCGAGGGCGCGGAAGCCGTGGGCCGCGAGCATCGGCGGATGTACATCGAGGTCGAAGCCCGGCTCGTAGTCCCTGAAGAAGTGGAGCGACAGGCCGATGTCCATAGGTCATTTCGCCTTCAGGCAGTAGTCCACGAGCTTGCCCACGGTGGTCTGAGCGAGGGCCATGCGGGTGTCGGCGCAGCCGTAGTAGACGTTGAGCGTGCCGTCGGGCATCTCGACCGCGCCGTTTGTGAAAACGACGTTGGGCGTCTGGCCGACGCACTCGTAGACCTCCTCGGCGGCGAGGATGAACTCCGTGGGCGCGGCGATCACCTGCGAGGGGTCCTCCAGGTCGAGGAGCATGGCGCCGAGGTAGTAGTTCTCGCTCGAGCAGGTCGAGGCGGTGGCGTGGTAGATCTCGAGCCAGCCGTGCTCGGTGCGGATGGGCACGGCGCCCGCGCCGTTCTTGTTCCCGCCCCACTTGAGCGCGGGCATGTTCAGCGGCATCGAGCGGCCCCAGAACTCGAGGTCGGGCGAGTAGCTCACCCAGATCTCGCCCTTGCCGTTGATGTGCTGCGGCCGCTCCAGGCGGCAGTAGAGCCCGCCGATCTTCTCGGGGAACAGCACGTGATTGCGGTTCGACGGCACGGAGAGACGGGGGAAGGGCTTGTAGTGGACGAAGTCCTCGGTCGTGGCCATGCCCATGCAGCAGCCCCAGCGCCCCAGCCACGAGGCGTGGGTGACGTAGTAGGTGCCCTCGAGCAGGGTGATGCGCATGTCGAAGCGATGGGCCTTGTCGAAGCGCTTCTCCGTCTCGGTCAGCGGGTAGTCGATCGGCTCGGGGTTGACCTCGAAGTGCACGCCGTCGGCGCTGGTGGCGACGTAGAAGTCGGTCTTCCGCTCACAGCTCTCCACCCGCAGCAGCAGGAGCACCTTGCCGTCGAACCAGACGGCTCCCGAGTTGAACACGCAGTAGCAGCGGAAGGGCATATCGCCGGGGCAGAGGATCGGGTTCTCCGGATGCCGCTTCAGCGGGCCTCTGGTGCTGGGTCGAAGCATCGACGTCTCCTCCATTGTCCCCTTACCTGCGCTTCTGCGCTGGCTTCAGCACGTTGTTGCCGGGTGCCCATCGCTTCTGCCACGCCGGGTAGTCGTGGGTGAGGAGCCTGGCGGGCCAGGTACCGTACCAGGCGTAGCCTGTGCGGCGCTCGTGAGAGATCTCGGCGATGCTGTAGCGGATGATGCCGTCGCGGCTACAGAAGATGGCGCGATTGGTCCCGATCTCGTAGAAGCGAGCCCAGAGCGGCGGCGCATCTGGGTCCTTGATGATGACCTTGTCGAGGCCTCTGGGCTTGGCGGGGTCACGCTTCGTGACCTGGCGGATGCCGGTGAGCTTCGCCGCCTCGAACCACGCGACGGCGCCCTGCACGGCCTCGACGACGGCCGGGCTGGGGTGGTCGAGCTCCATGAGGAACCCGACGATGCCGACGCTCTCGCCGCCGCTGATCGAGGCCTTCTCGTAGCTGCGCGCGGGCCGGGGCTCGAGGGTCCTCGCGTCGTGCTGCGCGCACCAGGCCGTCAGGGTGCCCTTCACCCGGATCTGGCACCTCAGGATGCACTCGACGCCTTTCTCGACGGCCCTCGCCGCCGCCCTGCGCCCCTTGGCGCCCACGAAGGCGAAGTCCGGCTTCCCTGCGGCCACATCGCGCAGCAGCGACATGACGCCGATCATGGCGCCATCGTTGAAGGTGATATGTCGCTGGTACCCGCTCGGCCTGATGAGCTGCTGCGGCCAACCGCCCGTGGGATACTGAGTTCTGAGCAACAGGACCATGGCTCGGAGGAAGCTCTGCCTGAAGCGCTCGGCGCGCGTGGCGGCGTAGACCTTGGCGAGGTAGCGCATCTGTGTGTAAGTTGCGCCATTGTCGATGATCGAGTCGTGGCGCCCCTTGTCGTTGCGGAGCCTGGCCACGGCCTTCGCGTCGAGCTTGGCGGCCATGTCGATGTTCTTGGGCCAACCGCCGTCGGCGCGCTGGTAGAGCAGCACGTTGTCGGCGATGCGAAGGGCATCGGCTGTGGCGTACCAGGCAGGCTTCTGCCGCAGGCAGCTCGTCCAGGGCACGGGCTTCTCGGCGGCCGCCGAGGAGCACGCGAGGGCGAGCAGGCAGGACACCATCGTGGGGCGCATCAAACATCACCTCCTGTTCAGCGGGCCTGTGCGGCGATCCCCTGGTAGATGGCGAGGGCCTGCCGGGATTCGCCGAGCTCGTCGGGTCGTAGGACACCCTTGTTGCGCCCGAGCTCCTGCTTCATCCGCAGGACGAGGTAGCCGACCTCGTCGCGGATGACAGCCCCCATGGACATCACTCCCATCGCAATGAGCGCCAGACGAGAGACAATGCGCATCGCTGCCCCCGAGATGGAGGATGCGGTCGGACCCCAGCGCGCCAGGCGGGGCGTCCCGCCGACGCGATGCGACCTCGGCCCGCTCGCGTCAGCGGTGCTTCGCCGCGGCTTCCCGCGCGCTACTCCCACGCCTATACGTATAGCCCCATCGCGCGGGCTGCGCAAGCGCTCGTGTTCCCGCACGGGGCCAGGGTCGGGGGACGCCACTTCCGCGCCTGGCCTTGACGGCGGCGGGTCTGGCCGGTATCATCGTGGTGGATCGTGTGGCCGGGGCGGGATTCTCTCCGCTAGACAGCACACCAGAACGGGGCTGGGGCGAGCAGAGCCCGGTTGGGGGAGACTATGGCGATTCTGTCCTGGGAGACGCCGCAGGGACGCAAGGAACACCGGCTCGGCACGGTCACTCACTTGGGCCGTGCGCCGACCAACCACGTGTGCCTTGCGGACCCCGGCGTGTCGGGGTTCCACGCGCGGATCGTGTACGAAGGGGGCGAATGGATGCTCATCGACGAGGGCAGCCGCAACGGCTCCTTCGTCAACGGGCAGCAACAGACGCGGTGCATCCTGCACCCTGGCGACACGCTCCAGTTCGGCGACTCGACGCTGACCTTTCAGACCGGCGGCGAGGTCGCTGTCCCGACCCTGATGTGGCAGAAGGGCATGAGCGAGGCGCCCATCCCAGAGGATGCCGAGGAGCCATCCGCCGCCGAGCGGCAGGCCACCTCGTTCGACGACCTGTTCCACGACCAGGTGGACTACAGCGAGGTGGGGTCGGTGGATTCGTCCCGCTTCTCGACCATCGTGGAGGCGCCCTCCACGGAGGACCCTGCGCAGTTGACCCGTCGGCTTCGTGCGGTCTACCAGATCTCGCAGGCCACGGCGGCCACGCTCGATCTCTCGGACATCATGGATAGCGTGCTCGATGCGCTGTTCGAGATCTTCCAGGACGCCGAGCGCGCGTTCATCGTCCTGGTGGACCCCGATACTGGGGAGCTGAGCACTGCGGCGGTGAAGCGGCGGGTGGAGAAGCGCGCTGCCCAGATGCCCATCTCCCAGACCGCCCTCAAGCAGGCCATGCGCACCCGCCAGGCCATGCTGTGCGGCGACGCGGCCGCCGACGACCGCCTCGCCGGCGCCCAGAGCATCATGGCTCTCGGCATCCGCTCGATGATGATCGCCCCCCTCGTCTTCCGCGACCAGGTGCTCGGAGCCGTGCACGTGGACACGGTGACGGGGATCAAGGAGTTCAAGCAGGCCGACCTCGAGCTCCTGATCCTGGCCGCCGGCGAGGTGGCGGCGTGCGTCGCCAACGTGCGGCTCCACGAGCAGGCGGTCCGCAACGAGCGCCTCGCCGCCGTCGGCCAGACCCTCGCCGGCCTCACCCACTGCATCAAGAACATCCTCCAGGGCATCAAGGGCGGCGCCTTCATTCTCGACAAGGGCATTGACAAGGGCGATATCGGGAGGG
>CAZDNN010000088.1:0-15109 GCA_964506385.1 uncultured Planctomycetota bacterium | reverse complement strand
CAGACCCGTGCATATCAGCAGACGCGCCGCAGTCTCTTTGCTTCTCCTCGCCGCCATTGCTGGGGCCGTGGTGGTCTGTCTCTTCGTCCTCCGGCCGCAGGCGGACAGCGAGGCGCGGCCGGAGCTTTCGCTGCCCAGCGTGGCCGGGGATGCGGACGACTGTGCCATCTGGATCCACCCGACCGACGGTGCGAAGAGCACGATCATCGGCAACGATAAGGCCGCAGGGCCGAAGAGCGGCCTCTACGTCTACAGCCTGGATGGCCGCGTGCTGCAATACGTCCCCGTCGATGCACCGAACAACCTGGACGTGCGCTACAACGTGGCTCTCGGGGGGCGCGAGGCAGACGTTTGCGTGGTGACCGAGACGGGGATGGACGGCCTCCGCGCCTTCGCCATAGACGCCGGCACGGGCCTCCTGGCCGAGGTCACCGCCCCCGGAGGCATTCGGGCGGGTGCAGGGATAGAGCTGTGCTACGGCCTGGCGCTCTACCGCCGCCCGGCAGACGGTGCCCTCTTCGCTTTCGTCAGCCCGCGCAAGCGCGGGGCCATCCGCCAGTTCCTGCTCCACGATGACGGGAGCGGCCGGCTCGCGGGGTCGCTGGTGCGCACGCTCGGCGGCGATGTCATCGGCGACTGCGTCGAGGGCATGGTCGCGGACGACGAGCTGGGCTTTCTCTACGCCAGCGACGAGAAGCGCGCCGTGCTGAAGTTCCACGCCGATCCCGACAAGGGCGACGCGCTGGTCGCGCGCTTCGCCCAGGGCGATGGCATCGGCGACGACCGCGAGGGCATCGCCATCTACAAGCGCGGCGACGGCACGGGATACCTCCTCCTCTCCGACCAGGAAAACGACTCTGTGAAGGTATACGCCCGCGAAGGCGGCAACCGCTTCCTCGGGACGGTCGCGACCCTCGGCTCGTCGAGGACCGACGGCCTCGACGTCACCTCGACCGCGGCGGGCACCCGCTTCCCACACGGCTTCCTTGTGTGCCACAACAGCCCAGGCAGGAACTTCATCGTCTATGACTGGGCTCACGTGGCAGGCACCGGTCTCCGCCTCGGCGGCGACTACGACCCGCGCAGGCCGGCCCCTCCGGACCCCCTCGCGCAATCCGCGTCCAGCGTGCGGCCACAGCCCCATCCGCCGCGCAGGTTCTGACGCACCGAGGCAGGACCAGGAGCCGCTGTGAGACGCCCCCTTGCCCTCCTTGCTGCCACGCTCGCCCTGACGGTCGCCACGGCAGCCGTCTCGTGGGTGGCCCAGCGCGTCCTGCGCACTCCGCCCCGGGGGCTTCTCCGCCCTGAGGCGACCCAGGCCCGCGTGGCAGGGGTAGACGTGGCTGTCGAGGGCGGGGTCATCCAGTCCGTCGAGGGACGGCGCGTCACCGTGCGGGCTCTGGCGCCCTCCCCACGCATCTCCTTCACTTCCCACACCGACGAGAAGACGACGCTGCACGTCCGTCTCGCCAACGCTTGGCGGCGGCGCGGCAAGACGCGCCTGGAGTTCCACAGGCTGAGCGGGACGAGTCACTCGCGGGAGGAGGGAGACCACACGGTGACGGTGCTGCCCGGCGAGCGAGTGGACGCGGCTGTGACAGGGCCGCCGGAGCTGGCGGGGGAGTTCGAGTTCCTCCTCGCCGACGGCAGGGGCAACGATCTGGTGGTGCTGCGGGACCTGGTGCATCGCCTGAATGCGGATCCCCCGGCGTTCGCGATCTACCGCGACGACCGGCGGCGCCGGCACGGATTCCCCGACGTCGGCCCCTTTGCCCTGGTGGCGGAAGGAAGCGTGGCCCCGGTGTTCGCCGTGCCCGACAAGCCAAGCGACTGGGCGGAGGACGCGGCGGCTCGGCATCTCCTTGGGCCGCGGCGAGTGGCGTTCACGCACGCGGGCTATCGGTTCATCCTGCTCGGCGCGGCGATGTCCGGCATCGCGGATGACGATCCGGCGTGGCTGCGGGACCAGGTCGTGGCGGCGGGCGAGGCCGAGCGGCTCGTCGTCTTCCTGCCCCTTCCCCGCGCGCGGCTGGAGCGGCATCCGCTCAAAGACGCCGTGCTCGGGATCCTGGGCGGGCGGGGCGCCTGGGTGTGCTTCGCCGACAGCGCCGACTTCGTGGAGATTGGTGCCGACGGGCACGACGGGATGGCGGCTCCCGCCGCGGAGCGCCGCGAGGCGGTGAAGGCATGGCGGGTGCGCGTGCGGGACGACGGCCGCCCGACGGTGGTGCGGGAGTGGGCGGTCGAGCGGCCGGGCCGAATCAGGAGCGGTCCCTACCAGATCCTGATGCTGTGGACCTGCGCGGCGCGGCAGGCGCGATGGCTGGCCCCCGCCGGAGCCGTGCTGCTGGCAGGATGGGCCGCGCTGGCGGCCCTGTTGGCAGGGCGCGTGGCGCGCCGTGCGTGGGCCGCAGCGGCGGTCCACGTGGCTCGGCGCGCGCGCTGGCGTCAATGGATGACCGCCCTGGGCGTCGCGGCGGCCCTCGCGGCGCTGGCGTGGCTCTACCTGTCCGGCCTGGGCAGGATGGACTTCACGACCTCGAACGAGGCGAAGCGCGTGCAGGCGACGTTCGAGATGGCCGTCACGGGCGACTACGTGGTGCCGCACCTCAACGGGCGGGTCTACCTCCTGAAGCCGCCGCTGTACTACTGGCTGAACGCGCCGTTCGTCGCGCCGTCGCGGCCGTTCGACGAGTTCCGCGGGCGGCTGAGCGCCGTTCTGGCGGGGCTCGGGTGCGTGGTGGTCGTATGGGTCTTCGCGCGGCGGTGGCTCGGCTCTCGCGAGGCGGCGGCGAGCGCGGCCGTGCTGGCACTGAGCCCACTCGTCTACATCCAGGCGCGGGAGGCAGAGCTGGACATGCTGCTGGCGACGCTCACCGCGCTGTCCCTGTGCCTGCTCTTCGAGGCGCTGGAGTCGCGGCGGCTGGGGCTGTTCGTCGCCGGCGCCGCGGCGCTGGCAGGTGCGACCATGACGAAGGGGCCGGTGCCCCTGGCAATCGCGGCGACGGCGGTCGTGCCGTTCCTGGTGTGGACGCGGCGCCACCGGTGGGGTTGCTGGCGGGGTCTGGCCGTCGGGGCCGTCGTGCTGGTGGCGCTGGTGACGCCGTGGTGCGTGCTGGTGGTTCGGCGCATCGGCTGGGAGACGGCGTGGGGCCTGTTGATGGAACAGAGCGTACGGCGGGTCGCCTCGGCATCGCGGATCAACTCGGGGCCGTGGCACTTCTACCTGACGCGGCTCTTCGCCACGTTCTTCCCGTGGTCGCTGTGGCTGCCCGCGGCGGCTGTCCTGTGGTGGCATGCGTCTCGCCGCTGGCGCGAGGACGCCGAGGGACGGGCGCTGGTCTTCCTCGCGTGCTGGCTCCTCCCGCCGTTCGTCTTCTTCTCGGCGTGTGCGGGGAAGGAGACGCAGTATATCCTGCCGCTGTATCCGCCGCTGGCGATGCTGGTCGGGGCGGCGCTGGTCCGGTCCGCGGACGGGCGGCTCGGCGGCTGGGGCGGCCGGCTGTCCGGCTGGGCGGGCTACATCGCCGGTGGAGCGGCGGTGGTCGGCGGCATCGGGATGGCTTCGTGGCTGGGTGGAGGGGCTTCCCCTCCGCTGATGGCCGGGTCGTACCCGGCGGGCGCCTTGGCGGCCGCCGCGCTGGTCGCGGGCGGGACGCTCGCGGTGGTGAGCTGGCGCCGCAGGACGGTGGCCGGGCTGGTGCTGAGCCTCGGCCTGGCCTTCGCAGGCGTTGCGGCGTTCCGCAATTCCGAGATGCTCCCCATGGAGAACGCGCGGCACTCGCCGCGGGGCTTCTGCCGCCGCGTGGACGAGCTGGTGCCGAAGGGCGCGCCGCTGCTGCTCTACGGCCTCAACCGGCCCACCTACTCGCTCTACGCGGCGCGGGTCGCGCGATACGTGCCCGAAGCTGACCGCGCCGCCACGCTCGAGCCTGCCATCGGGTCGGCCACGCCGACGTGGTTCCTGATGTACGAGGACACCTATGCGACGCTGACGGCCGAGCTCGGCGATATCGGGCGCTGCGAGCTTGCCGCACACGCCGGCGACCGCGTCCTCCTCATCGCCAACCCCGCAGCGACCCGGCAGGCCACCCGCTGACTCGTGGGGTTGACCGCCGAGTCACCTGACGCTATCATGCCTGGGTCCCGGGACACGACGGACCCCGCCCAGCAGACGGTGGAAGGCAAGCCGGTGCGCCTGAGTCGGGAAGGCAGGGTCATCCTGGCCGTCGCGGCCGCCTCGCTGGCGCTGCGGGTGGCCTTTGCGGCGGCAGGCGACATCTTCCAGGACGAGGCGCTCCACTGGTGGGAAACGCGCCACCCCGGCGTGCAGTTCAGCCCCCAGCCGCCGATGGCCTCGCTGATAGTGCAGGCGAGTCTGGCGGTGCTCGGGCACGGGACGCTGGCGCTGCGTGCCGGGTCGCTGCTGTGGGGCACGGGGGCGATCGTGCTGGCGTGGCTGATCGGGCGCGACATGTTCGGCCGGGGGGTCGGGCTGTGGGCGGCGGCGATCGTCGCCTGCTCCCCGCTGCTGTTCGGGATTGGGAGCGTGACGGGGCCGGACGCCCCGCTGGTGTTCTTCTGGCTGCTGACGCTGTGGACGGGCTGGCGTGCGGCGCAGGGGGAGAGCCGCTGGTGGTGGGTGCTGTGCGGGCTGGCGGTGGCGGCGGGGTTTTACTCGAAGTATATGATGGTGCTGGCGGTGGCGAGCGCAGCCGTGGTGCTGTGTGCGACGCGGCAGGGGCGCGCGCTGCTGCGAACGCCGTGGCCTTGGGTCGCGCTGGCCCTCGGGGTCGGCCTCTTCGCTCCTGTGTTCCTCGGCTGGAACGTGCATCACGGCTGGCCGGCCTTCCGCTACCACCTCGGGGCACGGCACGTCTGGGAGGTCTCACCAGATCGGGTCGCGAAGTATCTGGGCGCGCACGCGGGGGCCTGGTCACCGCTGCTGTGGGTCGGCATCTGGGTGGGGATGGTGACGGCGGGGCGTCTGTGGCGGCGGGGCGACTGGCGTGGGGCGTGGCTCGGGGTGTTTGGCGCCCTGCCGATCCTCTTCTTCGTGGTGCCGAGCGTGCTGACGGAGCGGAAGATGCTGCGGGTGCACTGGGACGAGATGGGCTACGCGACGGGCGCGATCGCGCTGGCGGCGACGCTCTCGCCCGACGGCTTCCGGCCGCACGTCCGGCGTGCCTGGCGAGGATTCGCGGTCGTGGGGCTGGCGCTCGGCGCCCTGACCATCGTGGTCTTCTGGGTGGGCAGCGTGTGGCCGCGGGTGCCGATGGCGTTGGGCGTGCGGCCGCCCATGCGCCAGGCGCTCGGCTGGCGCGAGCTGGCGCAGGCCGTCCAGAAGACGCCGAACTGGTCCTCCCGGCCGAACCCGCCGCCGCTTGTCGCCGACTCCTTCGCCACGATGTTCTGCGTCGGCTTCCACCTCCGCCGCACGGAGAGCATGTATGCGCTGGCGCACGAGCGGAACGCGCAGTATGGGATGGTGGGGAAGCTCGCCGACTGGCACGCCGACGAGCGCGCTCTCGTCGAGGCGATGGCGCGCCGCCCCGGCCCCGTCCTCTACGTCCACGACCACCGGGTCTCGGGCAAGCGCCTGCGCGCGCCGGAGCCGACCCGCATGCGACGCTACTTCGCTGAGGTCGAGCCGCTCGAAACCGTGACCGTCGCGCACGGCGACAGGGTCTACCGCAGCTACGGCCTCTACGCCTGCCGGGGCTGGACGGGCCGCACCACCCGGCTTCCGGGCGGGAAAGGCGACTGATGCGCCGCGACGTCACCATCATCGTGGCCCTGGCGGCTGTCGTCCTCGTCCCCTCGATTCTCACGCGGGACCCGTGGAACCCGGATGAGCCGCGCTACGCCGAGGTGGCGCGCGAGATGGTCGTCACGGGCCACTACGCTGTGCCCCACCTCAACGGCGAGGTCTACCCCGACAAGCCCGCCTTCTTCTTCTGGCTGGTCGCGGGGCTGATGCGGCTGGGCTTCGGCTTCGCCGCGGGCCGGGTGCTGGCCGCCCTGGCAGCGGCGGGCACGCTGCTGCTGGTCTACGGTCTGGGGCGGCGACTCTACGGGCGCGAGGTCGGGCTCCTGGCCGCGCTCGTGACCCTCACGACATTGCTCTTCGCCTGGATCTGCAAGCTCGGGGTGCTCGACCCGCCTCTGACCTTCTGCGTTGTCGCGGCTATCGCCTGCGGCCACCTTGCCCTCGGAGGCGACGGGCGCAGAGGGCTGTGGTGGCTCGCGGCCTACACGGCGGCGGGCGTCGGCGTGCTGATCAAGGGCCCTGTGGCCATCGCCGTGCCGGCGATCGTGCTGGCGGCCTACGGGATTGCGCGGCGGCGGGAGGTGCGGGGGGGCGGCTGGTGGCATCTGGCGGGCGCCGGCCTGCTGCTCGCGACCGTCGCCGCGGGGATGGCGCCCTCGCTGATCCAGGGGGGCGATGCCTATGCCAGGGAGATCGTCTTCGGGCAGACGGCGCAGCGCTTCACCAGGAAGGCCAGCCACTCGAAGCCCTTCTACCACTTCCTCGCCACGTGGCCGCTCTACTTCCTGCCGTGGTCGCTTCTGGTGCCGCTCGCGCTGGTCTCGGCGATTCGGGCTGCGCGGCGCGGCGAGCGGGAGAGCTGGCTGCCGGCGCTCTGGCTCATCGCCGTCCTCGTTTTCTTCTCGATCCCGGCAGGGAAGCGTGAGCGGTACATCCTGCCCGTGATCCCCGCCGTGGGGCTGCTGGTCGCTCGCTACGGGAGCCGCGCGGCGCAGGGCGACGTGCCGTGGCCGCGCTGGCATGGGTGGATGTGGCGCGTCACGCTGGCCCTCGGGGCGATGGTGGCCGTGGGGATCGGTGCGGCCGCGCTGGCTCCGGCCCGCCTCGCCGTTCGCTTCGAGGAGGACTTCCAGGCGGGCGCCGAGCTGCGCGACCTCCTCGGCCCGTGGCGCACAGCGGCTGCACTCGCGCTCAGCGCTTTCCTGATCGCCGCCGCGTTCGCCGCTGCCCGACACCTGCGCGACCCCAGTGCCGAGCGCCGCCGCATGCTCCTCGCCGTTGCCGCCGCCGTGGCCTTCTCGCTGGTGGGCGACCTGGTGGCGGTGCCCGTCATCGACCGCTTCAAGTCCGGCCGCGACCTCGTCGAGGAGGGCCGCCCCTTCCTCGACGCCGCCGATGAGGTCCTCCTGTTCGGCTCCGACTACGCCGGCGTCTACAACCTCTTCTCCGGACGGGTGCGGATGCCGGTGGCGAAGGAGGCATCGGACCTCGCTGCACACCTGTCCCCGCCGCGCCGCATCGCCGTCATAGCCCGCAAGAAGCACCTCGGCCGCCTCGCCGCCCTCCCCCTCCACGTCGCCGTCCGCGAGCGGGTCGGCAGCAAGCGGATGGTGATCCTCATCAACTGGGAGCCTGGCCGGCCGGCCGCGCCTTGACGGCGGCGCGCGGCCCAGCCTATAATCGCCTTGCGTCCCGCGCTCCGACGCGGCGCGGGACATCGCGGTCGGCTACGGCCTCGTCCGTAAGCAGGCCCGTCCGGGGCGCGCCGGATCGGACTCGTTGCATTCTGCAACGATCCAGCCCGTCGATCGGGCCGGCGTTTCTGGCCACCGCCCGGCAGCGTCAAGGAGGCCATCCGATGCTTCGATGCGCCCTGCTCTTCCTCATCCTCGTCCTGGCCGTCCGCGCCGGAGCCGGCGACGTGAAGCTGACGGTCGCCGAGCCCTCGGGCGTCGAGCGCACGGGCTGGCCCGTCACCTCCGGCATCCCCTTCGCCCAGGGCGCGCTGAAGGACCCCAATGCCTCGGCGCTCTTCGACGCCGACGGCCGCGAGCTCCCCCTCCAGACGGAGGTGCTCGCCAAGTGGCCCGATGGCTCGGTCCGCTGGCTCCTGCTCGACTTCCAGATCGACCTCGCGGCCAACGGCAAGAAGATCCTGACCCTCCGCCACGGGCGGGGCGCCCGGCGCTCACCGGTGGACAGGCCGCTGCGCGCACAAGAGGCCGATGGCGACGTGGTGGTCGAGGCGGGCGCCCTGCGCCTGGGCCTCGACCAGCCTGAAGGCCCGACGGGGCCTGGCCGCCTCTGGATCGAGCGCCCCGCAGGCAAGGCTGGCGGCGCGACCTCGTCGCTGGTCGATGCGGCGGGGAACGCGTTTTTCGCAGGCTCGGGCGATGCCACTCAGATCGCGCTGGAGCAGCGCGGCCCGCTGCGGGCCTGCATCCGCGTCGAGGGCAGCTACGGCTCGGACCGCGGCGAGATGTTCCGCTACGTCATCCGCATCCACGCCTTCCGAGGCCAGCCCTTCCTGCGCCTGTGCCACACCTTCATCAACGACGACCCGCGGTCGCTGATGGCCAGGGTCCGCAGCATCGGCCTCACCTTCCGCGTCCCCGAGCCGGCTGCCCCGCGCCCCTACTCGATCGTCGGCGGATCCCTGGAGCAGAGCGCCCGCAACCGCTCCCTCCTCCAGATCGACGAGCGCCGCTACGAGGTCGATGGCCAGGCTGCCGGACAGCGTGCGCCGGGCTGGGGAGCCATCGGCACCGACGCCGGCGGCCTCGCCGTCGGCCTCCGCGAGTTCTGGCAGAACTGGCCCAAAGGCATCCAGCACAAGGACGGGCAGCTCCGCCTCGCCCTCTGCCCCGAGTTCCCCAGGAAGCTCTACGCCGGCAGGCCGACCGAGGAGGAGAGCAAGCTCTACTACTACCTGCGCGACGGCGTCTACACCTTCAAGGTCGGCGTCGCGAAGACCCACGAGCTGTGGGCGACCTTCTACAAGGGCAAGCCCGACGTCGGGAAGCTCTCGGCCTTCTTCAAGGCCGCTGAGGACCCGCTCCTGGCGACCTGTGACCCGGCCTATGTGAACTCGACGAAGGTCTACGCCGACCTGCCGCCCGCCGACCCCGCGAAGTACGCGGGCTACGACGCCTGGCTCGACCGCGCGCTCGACAGCCATCTGAAGCTCCGCGAGAAGGTGCGCGAATACGGAATGCTGAACTACGGCGACTGGTACGGCGAGCGCAAGGTCAACTGGGGCAACCTCGAGTACGACCTCGCCCACGGCCTCTTCATGCAATACCTCCGCACCGGCGACCGCCGCTTCTTCCTCCGCGCCGAGCAGGCCGCACGCCATCACATCGACGTCGATGTCGTCCACGCCACCAACCCCCACCTGAAGAACCCGTGGGGGCCGCCGCCGCAGGTCGGCGAGATATGGCTCCACGCACTCAACCACACCGGCGGCTACTACGACGAGAAGACCTCCGGCCTCCCCGTCAGCCGCGTCTACCACATGGGCCACAGCACCAACTTCGGCCACGTCTGGGTCACAGGCGACCTCGACTACTACTACCTCACAGGCGACCGCCGCGCCCGCACCGTCGCCCTCCAGATCGCCGACGCCATGCTCCGCCACATCCCCAACAGCTACGGCACCCACATCCGCACCCTCGGCTGGCCCACCATCATCTGCCTCGCCGCCTACGACCTCACACTCGACCCCAAGTACCTCGACGGCGCACGCAAGAACTGGGAGGTGCTCCGCAAGAACATCGACTGGCAGAAGGGCTGGGTCATCCGCCTCGCCAAGGGCCACTGCCTCCACCCCGACCGCCGCTGCCACGGCAACGTCCCCTTCATGGAGGGCATGGTCCTCTGCGCCCTCGCCCGCTACCACCGCATCACCAAGGACCCCGAGGTGCTGCGCGCCATCACCGTCGGCATCGACCAGATGATCCGCGAGTGCTGGCAGGAGGACGTCAAGACCTTCCGCTACACCGCCTGCCCGCTCTCGTCGAAGAAGCCCTACTGCCTCTTCGTCCTCTCCGCCGAGGCATTCGCCTACGAGATCGCCCACACGGGGAACAAGGAGCACCTCCGCATCCTCCGCGAGGGCCTCCGCGCCGCGATCCCCAAGGGCGACGGCTACCACCACGGCAAGGCCCTCGGCCAGATGACCTTCTTCACGCCGCACGCCCTGCGGCTGCTGGGGGACTGACAGCCCCGCCGCAGAGCATGCCCGCGCGCGTGGCCATGCCCGTCGTCGCGGAGCCCACGCCGGCTGGCCTGCGCCGCAGGGAGCCAAAGCGGCGTCGAGCCGCCGCACTCCAAAGGCCCCGCCACCGGAGCTCGCACCCGATACGGGGTCTTCTATGGAGTGCGGTGGCTTGACACCGCTCTGGCTTCTCGCGGCGCGAGCGGACGGAGGGAATCACGATGAAGAAGATGCAGAACGCAGGGCTCATCGGCGCGGGGAATCACTGCCGCGGGAACCTAGGCGAAGACCTCTCGCACCTGCGCGGCGATGGCGCAGAAGCGCGCGGCGACGTCGGAGGACCTCCAGCGGCGGTGGCCGATGATGTAGCTCTCGGCCGTGTCGCCGAAGGGGCGGGTCCACTTCCTCGGGAGCTTCCTCGCGCCGACCATGGCGCCGAAGATCGAGCCGGCGGTCGCGCCCGTGCAGTCGGTGTCCACACCGCCCATGACGGTCAGCGCGATGGTCTTCTCGAAGCTGCCTTTCCCGTAGAGGAGGCCCGCGACGGTGAGGGCGGCGTTGTTGAGGGTGTGGGCGCCCGCCATGCCGGCGTACTTGCGGAGGATGCGGTCGGTCGTCTTGTCCCAGTCGCCGTCGCGATGGCACCAGCGAATGGCCTCCTTGACGGTCTTGGCGGTCCTGCACTTGCGGGGGATCTCGGTGAGGGCGACCTTGAGCACCTCCTCGATGTCGTCGAGGACGAAGGCGGCGGCGATGGCGGCGGAGAAGAACATCTCGCCGTACGTGCCGTTCATCACGTGGCTGACCGAGGCGTCGCGGCAGGCGAAGGCGGCGGCGACCTCGGGCAGGCCGGGGGCGGCGTAGCCCCATGGGTCGCTGCGGATGTCGGCGCCGATCCATTCCTGATAGGGGTTGGCGATGCGGGCGGTGTCGGGCGGGGCGATGCCCTTGCGGAGGTTGTCGAGAGCGACCCGCTCGGCGGTGCAGGCCATCGGCAGGTAGCGTAGCCAGGCGTCGCCGACGTCCTGGGCCGTGAAGTCGATGCCGTAGTCCTCGAGGATGAGGAGGCCAAGGAGGGTGTAGGTGAGGTCGTCGTCGGTGCCGATGCGGTCGATCTGGCCCTTGAGGAACTTGCGGCGGGGCGTGAGGCCGTAGTGCTTGCCGTCGGCGTTGCCCGGCTTGGGGTCCAGGGACCAGTAGCTGTTGAGGGGGTAGCGCATGCGGAAGGCCCGCGCGGCGCTGCGTATGGCGCCCTTGGACATGCCCTCGCAGGGGATGCCGAGCACGCAGCCCGCGGCGCGGCCGAGCCAGGCGCCGAGCATCCTGTCGTGGAGCTGCTTGTCGGTCAGATCGAAAGGCAGCTTGCGGGGGCCGCGGGGGCGGAGCTTGCGGATGTCGTCGAGCTCGATCGGCTCGTCCTTCGCCAGCTCGGGCGGCGGCCCGAGCTTCTCGGCCTTGCGCGCGACGGCCTGGAGCCTGCGGACCGCCTCGTCCACCAGGGGCTGCACGTCCTGTCCCTGCTCGTGGCGCAGGTCGAGCCAGGCGCTCAGAGTGCCCGCCGCGCCATGCAGCTCGCCGAAGTACGCCATCGCCGCCTCCTCTCGTCAGATTGTGACCAGTGGCTGCTCCCGAGTGCTGGCTAAGCCTACCGCTGCGCCCAAGCCATTGCAAGACAGCGTTCGTCAGGCCCCCATCGCGTCGGTATAATGCTGCCGTCGTGCTGGAGACCTGAGCCCGGTAGCGAGAGGCCCCCCGTGCCCCCCGCCTCACTCGCCCACGAAGTCCTTGGCCTCATCGGCGTGTTCGCGCTGATAGTGGTGCTCATGTGGCGCAAGCTCGACGTGAGCCTCGCGCTCGTGGCGGGCGCCGTGGCGGTGGGCCTGGTGTTCGGCATCGATTGGCCGGCGGCGCCGAGCGGGCTGGGCGGCGGCCTCGGGCGCATCGCGGTGAACCTGGGGAAGGCGGCGATCGAGCCGAACACGCTCCAGCTCGTGGGCCTGGTGCTGTTGATCACGCTGCTGGGGCACGTGCTCAAGCACGTGGCGAGCCTCCAGCGGCTCATCGCCGTGCTGCGGACCCTGCTGCGGGACCGGCGTGTGGCGATGGCCGTTGCGCCGGCCTTCATCGGCCTGCTCCCGATGCCAGGCGGAGCGCTCTTCTCGGCGCCGATGGTGGGGGAGTTGAGCGAGGGCCTCGATGCGCCGAGCGAGGACAGGGTGCTCATCAACTTCTGGTTCCGGCACGTCTGGGAGCTGACGTGGCCGCTCTACCCCAGCATCCTCATCGCCGCGACCATCCTCGAAGCGCCGCTCGACAAGCTGATCCTCTCGACCGCGCCGCTCACCGTCGCCGCCATCGCCCTCGGCTTCCTCTTCTGCTTCCGGCGGGTCGCGCCGCCCCAGGGCGAGCCGAACGAGCGCATCAGCGCCGGGACGTGGGGCGAGCTGGCCGCGGCCGTATGGCCCGTCGCCCTGATCGTGCTTGCCACCATCGCCATCGGCGTGACGAACCACCTGGTGACCCAGTCAGGCGGCATGCCCCCGCTCTCGACGAAGGCGGCGCTGCTCGCCGCCCTCGCATTCGTGGTGCCGCTGTTCATGGCCGTCAAGCGGGTCGGCTGGCGGGACGCGGCGATGCTGGTCCGCAAGGCGCTGAGCCTGAGGCTCATCGTCCTGGTCTACGGGCTCATGGCCTTCGGCTACATGCTGCGGGACTACCATGTGGCGGAGAGCCTGGCCCGCGACCTCGCCGCGGCTGGGGTGCCGGGCGGTATCCTGCTCTTCATCGTGCCCTTCGTCGTGGGGATGCTGATGGGCTACTCGCCGGGCTACGTCGCCACGTGCTTCCCGCTCCTCGTGCCGTTCATCGCGCCCGGTGGCGCCCTGCACTACGGGCGCTACGCCTTCGCACTGGCGTCGGGGTTCATGGGCGTGCTCGTCTCGCCGGTTCACCTCTGCCTCGTGCTCACCAAGGACTACTTTGAGGCGGACTTCCGGCCGGTCTACCGCCGCCTCGTGCCCATGGTCGCGCTGCTGACCCTCGCGGCGCTGGGCACCATGCTCCTCTGGGAGGCCGTCGGCCTGCGCTGACAGGCCGCTATTCGTCCGCGACGTAGGCGGAGAGGCGGAGATAGGGGCTGACGAGGCGGGTGGCGCGGAGCTTGCCCTTGACCCCCGGGGCGGTGCCGATGGTGCCGAAGAGCAGCGTGCCGCCCTTCGGCGCCTTGTGCGACGCCCACGCCAGCGCCGGCCAGCCGTCGGGGCCGGCCTGAACGTCGAAGACACCGTTGCCCTCGAAGCGCCCCCGCGCCGCAGGCGGCCAGTAGAACCGCGACGACACCCGCGGCGGGTCGAGCGCGACCCGCTTCCGCTTCCGCCAGGCAGCAGGGCTGTCACCGTAGTAGTCGAAGGGCCCGCCGCGGAAGCGCTCCTGGAAGTACGCGCCGAGGCGGCGGCTGGCGTAGCCGTAGCCCGCATCGCTCGGGCTCGTGACGAACGGCAGCGGTCCGGGCGCCAGCCCCAGGCTCCCGCCCAGACACTGCCCGAACACCTGCTCGCCCTGCCCGCGCCCCACGAGGGTCGGCCACGGCCGATGCTCCTGCACGTAGCGCGGCGCGTCCGCGACCAATGCGTGGCCTGCCGCCATCAGGTGCACGATGCGCCCGCAGGCGTCGCGGTATGCCTCCGCGTCGCCGAGGCGTGCCGCGAGCCGTGCGAAGAAGACCTCGGCGTTCAGCCGCGCATCCAGGCCCGGGCCGCCCGTGCCGAGGCCGAGGGTCGCCCAGGCGCCGTCCTCCCGCAGGGCCTCCCGCAGGCTGGCCACGTGACGCCAGTGCGCGCGCACCACGCCATCGCATCCGGCGTGTGCCGCCGCGTACCAGCAGCCCCGCAACTGCTCCGCCACCGCAGCAGCAGCAGCCCACTCGCCGCCGACCTGCCACGCCAGGCCGTCGAGCGCCGCCACCCGCCCGTCTGCGGCCACGTACCGCGCGTTGCGCTCCCACAGCAGCGTCCGCACGGCGCCCTCGGCCACCAGCCCGCCCCGCTCGCCAAGCTGGCGCGCCCAGAAGGGGATCTTCGCGACGTCATCCGCCAGGGTCTTCCGCTGCGCCGACAGACCGAGCTGCGCCAGCGGCGCGTCCGCCTCCGCCCCGGCAAGCACCTGATGGACGTGGCGCAGCAGCCCCCGAACTGTGTAGCGGCACTCGTCGGCGTCGGGCACGGCCAGCGCCGGCCCGACCGCCGTCGAGCAGCCGGTCCGATGGGGCCGCGCGGCAAACGTCACGGGGAAGTCGGCCCTCGCGGCTAGCGCGAGCAGCGGCGGCACAGGCGCCGTCTCCAGCGGCCGGTCGTCCCAACCACCGCCCCACCACAGGTGCTCGTAGGCCAGCCGCACCTCCACCTCGTCCGCCTGGGGATCGACCCGCCAGCCGGGCTCGACCCCCACGGGATAGGCCCGCAGCGCCCGCGCCCACCAGCGACACTGCTCGACCACCTGCCGCACCGTCTCCACGTCCTCCCGCCACCGCGTCGTCTCCGACGGACTCGGGCGGTGCACGCCGAATAGCGGCATGACGGCGACCCGCCCCGCACGGCGGCGGAAGCTCAGCCGCAGGCCCTGCTCGTCGAGGTCCACCGACTCCGGCTGCCGCTCCAGGACGACGAGGAACGGCACGTCGAACGTCGGGCACGGCGAGCCGTCCGCGAAGGTGACCCGATACCACAGCGGCGACGCGCCGAACCACACGAGCAGCCACGGCTCGACGAACTCCCGCCTCATCCCCGACTGCCCGATGCGCTTCTTCACTCGCATCAGGCTGTCCTGCGGCGCCGCCAGCCCCAGTGCCGGCAGCCCGCGGAAGAGCGTGACGGTCGGCTCCCGCGACTCGATGACGACGGCTGGCGACAGGGCGCTCTCGTAGACCCACAGCGCGTCGCCGCGCTCGCCGAAACGCCGCAGCGCGCGTCGCGGCGACGGCGCGCTGCTGCGCCCATCTCTCGGAAACACCACCACCCGTCGCTCTGTCTGCACCTCGCCAGCCAGCGCCACCAGGCGGTAGACCCCCGCGTCGAGCCGCAGCCGCACCTTGCCCGCGAAGGGCTCCCCTGCCGACACCCTGAACG
>CAZDNN010000087.1:0-15189 GCA_964506385.1 uncultured Planctomycetota bacterium | reverse complement strand
TACGCGTTCCCGTTCCTGCCGAGCGTAGCCTTCCTCGCGGTCTTCGGGGTGTGGGCGTTGGTGCCCCGGCGCGCGTGGGGTCTGCCGACGCGTGCTGTGGTGTGCGTGGCCCTCCTGGCCTTCCAGCTCTGGTGGGCCTCGGGGGTGCACGTGCCCTGGGTGTCCGACGGCTACCGTCAGGCCGCTGCGCTGGTGGTGGCGGAGCCGAAGGGGGAGACCGTGCTGTTCCACGGCTACCATGCGGGGAACTTCGTCTATCACGTGCGGGTGGCCGATCGCGAGAGGAGGGCCATCGTTCTGAGGAGCGACAAGCTGTTCGGCCGGGTGCGCCGGCTGGGCCACGCCGAGGAGCGGTTCGAGCCGGCGGTGGCGACCGCCGAGGAGGTCGCGGAGCTGCTGACCGCTCACGGGGTGGGATACGTGGTGATCGAGCCCAACGGCCATTCGGCCGCGTCGGCGGTCGAGCCCCTTCTGCGGGACGCGGTGAGCCGGCCACCGTGGCGGCTGTCTGCGGAGGTCCCCGTCGCGAGCCATCTGTCGAAGCCGGGGGAGGGGGAGATCCTCGTGTATGAGAATCCGGAGGCCGGGCGGGCCACCGCCGAGGCCATTCCGTTCTGGGTGCCGCTGTCCGAGCGGACCCTTCGCGTGACGTATGAGGCATTGCGGCGGGACCGGCAGGGCTCGGGCCGCCCGTGAGGGCGCGCGCCGCGTGGCGTGGGGTCTGTGGCTGGCTGTTGTTCCGCCAGACCGTTTGAGGAGCGAGAGGCATGCGAGCTGCCGCAGTCGCCGTCTTCCTGATCGTGACCTTCATGGTGACCCTGCGCCGCCCGTTCATCGGCGCGCTGGCCATCGTGGCGTGCGCGGTGCTGCGCGACACGTTGCTTCTGGAGACGTACGGCGCTTTCTTCCGATATCACGGTTTCGAGGTGCTGTATATCGCGACGATCGCCGGGGTCTTCATATTTCACACCCACCGGCTCAACGACTTCGTGCCCCGCGGTTTGTGTGACTGGGCCATGCTCGGGTTCCTGGCCATCATGGTGATCTCGGCGGTGGTGAACGGGGTGAATGTCTTCGGCCACAAGTACATCGATCTGTTCTTCAAGGCGGTGGTGCTCTACTTCCTGCTGTCTCGCCTGGCGGACTCGCCTCGCAGGGTGCTCGCGGTGGCGCTGGTGCTGATCGCGTGTACGAGCTACCTGGCGTATCTGGCGTGGTCGAAGTTCCGCGACGGCACGTTCTCCTGGGCGCGTCCGTATGAGTTCTCGCAGATTCACGACTTCGGCCTCCTGCTGGTCATCACGCTGCCCTTGATCGGCGCGCTTCTGGCCTGGCGGGTGTGGCTTCCGGTCCGGCTCGTGCTCTTCGGCCTGATCCCGCTCTTTGTGCTGACGACGTTGCGGACCACATCGCGCTCGGCCATGCTGGGCTGCGGCTTCGGCATCGCGCTCCTGGCCTGGTACCATCGCAAGCGCTGGTACTGGCTCATCCCTGCCATCCCCTTCGTGGCCTACGCAATCGTCCACCAGCCCGAGAGGATTGTCCTCCGCCTGGAGAGCATCTGGACCCATAAGACGGAGACTGGCGAGACGGACCAGTCCATCGCCTCGCGTTTCGAGCAGATGCGCACCGCCGCGAGGGTCATCAAGTCGAATCCGCTATTCGGCATTGGCCCCCGTCAGTACTTCATGCGGTACACGGATTACCAGAGCGAGGAAGATCAGATGAGACACGGGCGCCAGGTGAAGTACACCATGCACTCCGTGCCTCTGTTGATCCTGTGCGAGGAGGGGCTTCTCGGAGGGGCGATGTACGGGATGATCCTGCTGGGAGCGCTGCTTGACGCGTGGTTCGTCGTGCGCAGGACCCGCGGCGACCCTAAGATGCACGCCGTCGGCGTCGTCGCCGCAGGCGGGCTGATGTGCTTCATCGCCTTCCTGGGCTACAGCCTCGGCCAGCCTGCCATGTGGGTCATCAACATCTACGCCACGGTCGCCCTCGTGCGCGCCACGCGCCTGACCGTCGAGGCGCACCTCGCGCAGGCCGCTCGCGAGCAGGAGCCCGTCGCGGGCACCCCGGCGCCCTGGATGCCGCGGCCCGCCACCGCCGAGACGGAGGTCGTCTTCACCTGATCGCGCCACGATCGGACGACGTATGGCCACGGCAATGCAGACAACGCGGGTACTCCACTTCGTCGATGCGCTCATCCGCGGCGGCGCCGAGCAGCTCCTCGTCGAGCTCGCCGTCCGCGCCGACCGCGAGCGCTTCGACCCTGCGGTGGTCTGCTTCCGCCAGACCGCGCACCAGGAGATCCTCGAGGCCGCGGGGCGGCGCGTCCACGTCCTGCCGAAGCGCCGGGCCTTCGACATCGGGCTCCTCTGGGCGCTGGTCCGGCTCCTGCGGCGCGAGCGCGTGGCGTGCCTCCACTGCCACGAGCTCCAGTCGGCGACGTACGGCACTGTGGCCGGCCGGCTCGCGGGCGTGCCCGTGGTGTTCACGATCCACGGGCTCGCGATCTTCTCGCAGAAGCGTGCGGCGAGGCTCCTGCCGCGGATCGGGCGCTGGGCGCGGCAGGTCGTCTTCGTCGGCCACTGGCTCCAGCGTACCGCGGCCGACCAGTTCGGCCTGCGGCCCGCGAACGCGACGGTCGTGCACAACGGCGTGGACATCGCGGCCTTCTGCCCGGGCGAGTCAGAGCCGGCGCTGATGGCCGAGCTGGGCATCGCGGCGGGTGCCCCCGTGGTCGGCACAGTGGGGAATCTGCGGCCGGTCAAGGACTATCCGTGCCTGCTGCGCTCCTTCGCGCTCGCGCGCCGGCGGGTGCCGGAGGCGGTGCTGGTGTTCGTGGGCGACGGGGCCGAGCGGCCGACGCTCGGGGCTGTCGCCGCCGAGCTGGGTGTGGCCGACGCCGTGCGGTTCGCCGGCGATCGCAGCGACGTGGCGCGCCTGCTGCGGCTCTTCGACGTCTTCGCCCTCTCGTCGCAGACGGAGGGCATCTCGGTCGCGCTCCTCGAGGCGATGGCCACCGGCCTGCCGGCCGTGGTCACCGACACGGGGGGCAACCCCGAGGTGGTCGTCGAGGGCGTCACGGGCGCGCTGGTGCCCGTGGGCGGCGCCGAGCGGATGGGCGAGGCACTCGCCGCGCTGCTCGCGGACCCCGGCCGCCGCAGGGCGTGGGGCGACGCCGCGCGCGAGCGGGTCGTCGCGGAGTTCTCACTGGAACGGATGTTGAGCCAGTATGAGTCGATCTACGACGAGGCCATCCGCCGCCGTTGAGTCGGTGGCGGTGCTGACGTACCACGCCGTCGTCGAAGCGCCGGAGGCCCTCGACGCCTGGGAGCCCGGCGCGCGCCTCTATGTCTTCACCCTCGACGAGCTGCGCCAGCACCTCGACCACCTGGCCGCCGAGGGCCTCACGACCGTGGCGATGGGCGATTTCATCCGCTGGCACGGCGGCGAGGGCGAGCTGCCGGAGCGGCCCATCGTCGTCTCCTTCGACGACGGCCACCGCAGCAACGCCGCCCTCGCGGCCCCCGCCCTCGCCGAGCGGGGCCAGCGCGCCACCTTCTTCGTCACCGCCGCCCGCGTCGGCCACGGCGCGCACGTCACCTGGCCCGAGCTCCTCGCGATGCGCGAGGCGGGCATGGAGATCGGCTCCCACACGCTCACCCACCCCTGCCCCTCGACCCTCGACGACCGCGAGCTGCGCTACGAGCTCGTCGAGTCCAGGAGCGTCCTCGAGCAGGGGCTGAACGCGCCCGTCGAGTTCGTCGCCTCGCCCACGGGCTACGACCATCCGCGTTTCGGCGCGCTGGCCCGCGAGGCGGGCTACAGGGCGGCGCTTCAAGGGGTCATCGGGCGCAACACGCGGCGGACCGACCCCTATGCGCTCCGCCGCTTCGTGCTCAAGCGTTCCCACGGCTTCGAGACCTTCTGCGCCCTGGTCGATCCGCGCAGCAGGGCCTACGTGCCGATGCGCATCAAGCAGGCAGCGCGCAACGCCGTCCGGCGCCTCCTCGGCGTCCGGGGCTACGAGGCGATCCGACGCCGGCTCCTGGCGGATGGCAACGGCGCGGCAGAGAGCTAGAGCAGTGCAGGTTGCATTCTGGATACTGATCGGCCTGGTTGGGTTCGCCTACGCGGGCTACCCGTTGCTGCTGGGCGCGCTGGTGCGTCTGGTGCGCCGCAGGGTGGCGGCAGATGACGTGACGCCGAGCGTGACGCTGCTCGTCCCTGCGTACAACGAGGAGCACTCGCTGGGCGCCAAGCTCGAGAGCTGCATGGCGCTGGACTACCCGAAGGACAGGCTCCAGATCCTGGTGCTGAGCGACGGCTCGACCGACGGGACCGTGGCCGTGGCCAAGCAGTATGCCGACCGCGGCGTCGAGGTGATGGCTTCCGATGAGAACCGCGGGAAGCTGGCCGTGCTGCGCGACGGCATCGCGCGGGCGCGGGGTGAGATCGTGGCGTTCAGCGACGCCGCGTGCCGCCTCGAGCCGGACAGCCTGCGGCGGCTCGTGCGGCCCTTCGCCGACCCACGGGTGGGCTGCGTCAGCGGCGTCTACCGCGTCCTGCGGCCCGAGCAGGCCGCGCTCGGCAGCGAGGAGGGCCTCTACTGGCGCTACGAGACGTTCATCAAGCGGTGCGAGAGCGACCTGGCGAGCATCCTCGGCGCCCACGGCTCGCTCTACGCCATACGCCGCGAGCTGTGCCCAGACCTGTCGAAGATCCGGATCAACGACGACTACGAGGTCCCCGTGCACATCGTCGCCGGCGGCCACCGCGCGGTCTACGCGCCCGACGCCGTGGCCTGCGAGGAGGCGACCGAGATGGGCGGCTTCGCCCGCCGCGTGCGGATCGCCGTCGGGAACTTCCGGCAGCTCCGCCTCCTTGGCCTCCTCGTCTGGCCGCCGCGGCCGTGGCTGCTCTTCACCTTCGCCTCCCACAAGGTGCTCCGGCTCGCCGGCCCGCTGGCTCTGGCTGGGGCGCTCGCGCTCAACGTCCTGCTGCTGCCGCATCCGCTCTACGTCGGGCTGCTGGCGGCGCAGGGGCTCTTCTATGGCCTGGCCCTGGCGGGCTGGGCCGTCGGCCCGAGGCTCGGGCGGGGCTCGCCGGGCGCATCGCGGCTCGGCAGGGGCCTGGCCCTCCCGATCAAGCTGCCCTTTTACTTCTGCATGGTGAACGCGGCGTACGTGGTGGCATTCGTGCGCCTGTTGTTCGGGTCGGGCCGAGTGACGTGGAACGCCCCGCGGCCGAATGCGGCCGCCGCTGGAAAAGGAGCCTGACGTGGCGTCCGTAGGCGACAAGGTCCGCACCCACTTCGACGAGACCGCCGGCGAGTTCGACTCCATCTACACCGGCGAGAAAGGCGCGGTGGGCCGTTGGCTCGATCGCGTGCTGCGGTGGGACATGTACGAGCGGTTCCGCCGCACCGTCGCCGAGTGCAGCGAGCCGGGCCTCGAGGTGCTGGACATCGGCTGCGGATCCGGCCGCTTCAGCGTCGCCGTGGCGAAAGCTGGGGCGAAGCGGGTGGTCGGCCTCGACTTCGCGGACCGCATGCTCGCGATCGCGAGCCGGCTCGCCGAGAGCGAGGGCGTGGAGGGCCAGTGCGAGTTCCTCAACGCCGACTTCATGGACGCGTCGTTCGACCGCGCGTTCGACGTATGCATGGCCATCGGCCTGTTCGACTACATCCCGCCGGACGGCTGCCCGCCGTTCCTGCGCAAGATGCGGCGGCTCGCCCGCAGGAAGGTCATCGCCACGTTCCCGCTGAAGTGGACGTGGCGCGCGCCGGTGCGCAAGGTGCGGCTGGCGCTGCGGGGCTGCCCGGTCTACTTCTTCACGAGGCCGCAGGTCGAGCGCCTGATGGCCGACGCCGGCTTTGTGAACAGCGCGGTCGAGCGGATCGGGAAGATCTACTTCGCCGTCGGGCATGTGCCGCCTCGCGAGAACCAGGGCCAGGCACACTAGGAAAGCCAGGCCAACCCTGTTGGTGTGGCTTTCGTCTTCGAGGGTCGTGGAACGGGCGATGGATGGGCGACAGGCTCAGGCATATCGAATCGACCGCGGAGCCGCTCGATTCAATATGGTGTGCCTGACCCTGGTTCTCGCGAGGCGGCCCCGCGGGAAGGACGCTGGAGCAACGCGTGAAGGTGCTGACGACCACCAGCATGTTCCCGAACCCCGCGAACCGCATGCGCGGCATCAGCGTGTGGCAGCGCACGCGGGCGCTCGCTCGGCTGTGCGAGGTGCGGGTCATCGCGCCGTCGATGGACGGGGCGGTGGCTCGGCGCGAGGTGGTCGAGGGCATCGAGGTCCTGCACCCGCGCTGGACGCGCATCCCGAAGGCCGTGGTCCTCAACGGCCATCTGTTCGCCCGGCTGGCGACGCGCGCCGCCGCGGAGCTCGGCGGCTTCGCGCCCGACGCGATCGACGCGCACTTCGTCTACCCCGACGGCTTCGGCGCGATCCGGCTCGGGCGGAAGCTGGGCGTGCCGGTGTGCGTGTCGGCGCGTGGGACGGACGTGAACGAGCTGTGCTTCCGGTGGCCGATGCGGCGGCTGGCGCGGCGGGTGCTTCGCGAGGCGGACCAGCTCGTCGCCGTCTCGGCGGCGCTCGAGGCGAAGATGATCGAGGCCGGTGCGCCGGCCAATGGCATCGCAGTGGTGCCGAACGGCGTGGATACCGCGCTGTTCCACCCCGGCGATCGGGCGGCGGCACGTCGGGCTCTCGGCGTGTCCGACGACGCCACGGTGCTCTTCTCGGCCGGCGGCCTGATCGAGCAGAAGGGCTATCAGGACCTGGTCGGCGGCCTCGCGATGCTGACCGGCTGGCCCGGCCTGCGGCTCTGCATCGCGGGCGACGGGCCCTTCGAGGCATCCCTGCGGCAGGCCGCGGCCGACGCCGGCCTGGCCGGGCGGGTCTCGCTCCTCGGCCGGCTGGCGCCCGAGGCGATGGCGGAGTGGTACCGCGCGGCCGACGTGCTTGTCTTCGGGAGCTGGCGCGAGGGGTGTCCGAACGTCGTGATCGAGGCCCTCGCGAGCGGCCTGCCGGTCGTCGCGACGCGGGTCGGCGGCGTGCCGGAGCTGGTGGATGAGCGCAGCGGCGTGCTCTTCGAGCCGCGCTCGCCGGAGGCATTCGCCGCGGCGCTCCGCGAGGCGCTCGGCCGGGACTGGGACCGCGATGCGATCGCCGCCTCGGGCGGCGCCCGCTCGTGGGAGCGGGTGGCGCGCGAGGTGTACGCCGTGCTCGAGCAGATGGTTGCCCGCAGGAAGGCGTCGCCATGAGCCACAGGACCCTGCTGCTGCTGACGGTGGACACCGAGGCGAGCCTGGCCGGCCTGCGCCCGCTGGCAGCCGAGCCGATGGTGTGGGGACGGGTCGGCGGCGGAACCTGGGGGATCGAGCGGATCATGGACTGCTGTGAGGCGCGGGGGATGCGAGCGACTTTCTTCGTCAGCACCCTCGAGGCCCTCCACCACGGCGACGACCACGTCCGCCGCATGTGCGCCGCCGTGGTCGGCCGCGGCCACGACGCGCAGCTCCACGTCCACCCCATCTGGCTCGACGACGCGAACGCCCGCAAGGCGATAACCGACTTCGGCCCCGACGGCCAGCGGAGGGCCGTCGAGCTGGGCGCCGCCATCTTCCGCCGCACGTGCGACGCCGAGTTGGTGGCGCACCGCGCGGGCGGCCTGTGGCTCGACACCGGCACGCTGCGCGTGGTCGAGGCCCTCGGCATCCCCATGGACGCCTCGGTCGCCGTGGGCTACCACGACTACGACCTGGGCGTCGCGCCGCCCAACGTGCCCCGGCGCCTGGGCGGCCTCGTCGAGGTGCCGGTGACGACCTTCCGCCAGATGCGGCTGGGTCCCTGGTCGCTGCGGCGGAACTTCGATATCAACGCCGACAGCCTGGCCGAGCTGCGCTACGTGGTCAGCCGCGCGGCGGCCGAGGGGGTGGCGGCGGTGACGCTGCTCATGCACAGCTTCTCATTCATCGGGAGGAACGGTGACTCGACGGCCTTCTGGCCCGAGCCAGGGGAAGTCCGCAAGTTCGAGGCATTCCTCGACTGGGTGGCCGCGCGGGAGGATGTCGAGGTCGTGACGTTCCGCGAGCTGGCCGAGCGCCTGGAGGCGGAGCCGTGGCTGCTCGACGGCCCGGACTTCGCGCCGACGGCGGGGGTGCTGCGGACCTACGGGCGGAGCTGGGCGCGGTTCCACACGGGCTGGAAGAGCAAGGCATTCGCGCTGGGTCTGCCGCTGGCGGCGGCGGGCCTGGCGGCACTCGTGGTAGCGAGCATCTGGTGGCTGGTGCGATGAAGCGATTGGCGCGAGAGGCGGTCGCCAGGGCGGCCATGAGCACGCGGCTGTGGCCCATCGTGGGCGACGGGCAGGCGGTGGTGCTGCGCTACCACCGCGTGTGCGGCTTGGCCGACGAGCCGGTGCCGCTGGCGGTCACGCCCGAGGAGTTCGAGGCGCAGCTCCTCTTCCTCAAGGAGCGCTGCAAGGTGGTCAGCCCGCGCGAGGTGGCCGAGGCCGTGGTCGAGGAGCGGGTCCTGCCGCCCAACGCCGTGGCCATCACCTTCGACGACGGCTACGAGGACAACTTCTCGGTGGCCTTCCCGCTGCTCAAGAAGCACGGGCTGACCGCAGGCTTCTTCATCACTGCCGGCTGGGTCGAGACGGCCAGGGTCCTGTGGTGGGACCGCCTGCACGAGTATGTCCGCGAGGCGGCGCGCGAGCGGTACGAGCCCGTCGGCCACCAGGACCTGCCGGGGCCGGTCGCTCAGGCCATCGCTCGCGCGGACCTGGCACGTCCCGCGGGCGCCGCCGCCCTCGAGCGGGAGCTGATCGCCGCCCTGCGCGGCCTCGACGCGCCGCCCGATGAGCTGGACGCGCTGGCCGAGCGCATCGCCGAGGTCTTCGGCTGCGGCGAGGTCGACCCCGAGCCGCACCTGCCGATGAACTGGTTTCAGGTGCAGATTCTCCACGACGGCGGCATGGTCGTCGGCTCGCATACGATGAGCCACGCGCGGCTCACCACCGTGCCCGCCGACGCCGCCTACGCCGAGCTCGAGCAGTCCAAGGCCCTGCTCGAAGAGAAGATCGGCGAGACGGTGGACCTGCTGGCCTACCCGGCCGGCGACCACGACCAGGATGTGATCGACCTGGCCGTCGAGGCGGGCTACGAAGCGGCCTTCACTACGGAGGCGGGGGCCGTCCATCACGGGGACGATCCCCACGCGCTCCGCCGCGTCGGCGTGTGGAGCGGCGGCTATCGCGGCGCGGTGAGCGCCTTCTCGCCCGACGTCTTCGGCCTCCAGATCGGCCGCCTTGCGCGGCGGCACTGAGGACACGCAATGCCCAGGGTCAGCGTCATCATCCCGGCCTACAACGCCGAGCGGTATCTCGGCGAGGCGCTGGACTCCGTGATGGCGCAGACCTGGCGCGACGCCGAGGTGGTGGTGGTGGACGACGGCTCGACGGACGGCACGCGGGAGATCGTCCGCGGCTACGGCCCGCCGGTGCGGCTGATCGAGCAGGCGAACGCCGGGCCGGCGGCAGCGCGCAACCGCGGCGTCCGCGAGGCCGAGGGCGAGCTCGTCGCGTTCCTCGACTCCGACGACCTGTGGCTGCCCGAGAAGCTCGCGCTCCAGGTCCCCCTCTTCGACGCCGAGGGGCGGGTCGCGCTAGTCTACTGCAAGGCGGAGCGCATGACGGGCGACGGCACGCCGATCCCGACGCCCGCGCACCCGCGGCCGACGGGCGACGTCTTCCTCGCCCTCCTCGGGCGCAACCACTGCCCGACCTCCGGCGTGGTGGTGCGCCGCGACGTGTTCCTGCGCTTCGGCGGCTTCCCCGAGGATATGGTCTGGGCCGAGGACTGGCATCTGTGGCTGCGGCTCGCACGCGAGTACGAGTTCGACGCCGTCCAGCAGGTGCTCGTCCGCCACCGCGTCCACGGCTCGGCCCTCACGGCGCGGCTCGAGGAGGCCTATCAGGGCGCGCGGCACGTGCTCGACGTCGCGCTCAACGGCGACGCCGGCCCCGAGGCCCGCGCCGCTCGCCGCCGCGGCTACCACCGCCTCGACCTTAATCAGGGCCTGCTGTGGCTCGGCCTCGGCGAGTTGCGGCGCGCCCGTCGTTGCCTCTGGTCGGCCGTGCGCAACGGCCCTGCCGACGTCCACGCCGCGGCCGGCTGTCTCGCCACCATCCTGCCGGGGCTCGTGCGCCGGCCGCTGATGGGACTGTGGAAGCGACTCGCCACCTGGGTGCCCTGGGACAACTCCGGGCGGCCCGACTCCGATACTGTGGAGCTCCGCGAAGCCCATGAGCACGACTGAACAGGACAGGACCGACCCCCTGAGCCCCGAGCAGCCGTCCAAGCAGTCGGGCGAGCGGCACATCGGGCTCGAGACCGAGCTGCGCCACAACCTCTGGCACAAGCTCAAGCGCGGCATCGGCCTGTGGTGGCGTGGCGAGGTGTCGCTGCGGCGCGTAGTCAACGCCGGCCTGTGCCACGTCTCGCTGCGGCGCCGATGGTCGCGGGTGCTCGGCAAGCCCTTCTTCCTCATGATCGAGCCGACCAACGCCTGCAACCTGCGCTGCCCCCTGTGCCCGACGGGGCGCGGGACCCTCGGCCGCCCGAAAGCGTTCCTGCCCCTCGAGCTCTTCAAGCAGTGCATCGACGAGCTCGGCCCCTACCTGCTCGAGGTGAACCTGACGAACTACGGCGAGCCCATGCTCCACCGCGACCTGCCGGAGATGATCGCCTGCGCGAAGGCCGCCGGCCCCAAGGTGCTCCTCGGCACCAACGGCCACTTCCTCACCGAGGAGTCGGCCCGCCAGCTCATCGAGGCCGGCCTCGACGGCGTCTATATCTCCTACGACGGCATCGACCAGGAGAGCTACGCCCGCTACAGAGTCCGAGGCGACCTGGCGAAGGTCCGCGACGGCGTCCGCATCCTGCTCGAGACCCGCGCGGCGCTCGGCAGGACGAACCCCTTCGTCGAGCTCCAGTTCCTCGTCATGCGGCACAACGAGGGCCAGCTTGAGGCGTTCCGCGCCATCGCCGACGAGCTCGGGGCGGACCGCCGCATCATCAAGCCCGTGAGCTTCAACGTCGCCGACTGGGACGACGAGGACACCCGCACAACGTTCGCGGACTTCTTCCCCGAGCAGGAGGAGTACCAGGTCTACATCCACGAGGGCGACGACTGGCGCTGGCGGCGCGACGAGCTGGACTTCTGCACCGCCCCCTGGCGCACCCTCACGGTCCTGGCCGACGGCGCGATCGTCCCCTGCTGCCGCGACCCCCGCGGCAAGTACACCATGGGCAACGTCGCCGACGGCGTCCTGGAAGTCTGGAACAACGACAGGTACCGCGGCTTCCGCCGCGCCATGGTCGAGCGGCGCGGCAAGATGGCCATCTGCCGCGTCTGCCCCGGCGAGTGAGGAACGGTTCCGTGGCGTATCCGACGGTCATCTTCTACCACACGGTGGTTCCGCGCGAGGCCGACAGCTACTTCGCGCGCAAGCACCCGACCGTCGAGCAGTTCGCCGAGCATCTCGCGTACCTGAAGACGCGGTTCTCGTTCGTCTCGGCCGACGAGTTCCTGGCGCTCTACGACGGGCGCGGCCCGCGGCACCCGAAGCGGCCGTGTCTCCTGACGTTCGACGACGGGCAGCAGCACCTGCTCACCCACGCGCTGGCGGTGCTCGAGGCGCAGGGCGTGCCGTGCGTCATCTTCGTGGTGGCGGGAGCGCTGGTGGCGGAGGCGACGCCGTGGTACATCTGCGCCGACTACCTCGTGGACGCTGCCGCGGGGAAGCAGGTGGAGTACGAGGCTCGGGCCTTCGATTGCACGGGCGACGAGGGCCTCGCCGCGCTCAAGGCGGCGTTCAAGAGCCGCTACATCGGCCTCGGCGCCGACGAGCGGCCGGCGGCGATCGAGGCGCTCGCCGAGGCTGTCGGAACGCACGTGCCCGCGCTCGGCGATCTGCCCGAGACCATGCGGTTCCTGACGCCCGAGCAGGTCCAGCGGCTGGCCGAGCACGAGCTGGTGACCGTCGGCTCCCACGCGCTCAGCCACAGCAACCTCGCGACGCTGGCCGAGGCCGAGCAGGAGCACGAGCTGGCGCGGTCCCGCGAGATCCTGGCTGGCCTGGCGCCGATGCAGCCTGCCCTGGTCTCATACCCCGACGGCTCGCACGACACGGCGACGCGGGCGCTGGCGCGGCGCCACTACGACTTCGGCTTCGCCGTCGAGGAGGGCGCGAGCCGGCGCGACCGCTTCGCCTACCCGCGCATCTGCCTCGGGCGGATGAGCGTGCGGGGCCTGGCCTACTGGCTGTCGTTCCGCCGGCGGCACATCGTGGCCCCGCTCAAGCGCCTTCTCGGGCTCGGCTGAAGGAGCGGCGATGCGAGTGGTGGCGATCGCAGGCGAGACGCTCGACGCGCAGACGCGGCTGTTCATCGACGCCGTGCGGCGCGGCGGGGAGCTGGCCGGCATCGTGCAGGTGCGGACGAAGGCGCGGAAGAGCACGCGCGGGGCGCGCTACCGCAAGCGGCTCCGCACGGACGGCCTGCTGCGGACCCTGGACTTCCTGGGCGGCGTGGGCGTGGCCGCGTGGCTGAAGCCGAGGTGGGCTAGGCGGATCGACGCGGCGCTGGCCGGGCACGCGCCCGATGACGTGACGGAAGGTGTCCCAGTGGTGGACGGCGGGATCGCGAACAGCTCGGACGAGGTGCGGGCGATCCAGAGCCTGGAGCCGGACCTGACGTACCAGGCCGGCCCGGGCATCGTCCGCGAGCGCGTCTTCACCGCCGCGCCGCGCGGGATGCTCCACGTCCACCACGGCATCCTGCCCGGCATCAAGGGCGTGGCCTCGCCCGAATGGGCCGTCATCGAGCGGGAGCCGGCGTGGCTCGGCGTGACGGTACATCTGATCGACGCCGGCATCGACACTGGCCCGCTCGTCGCCCAGGGCAGGCCCGCCGTGGAGGCCGGCGACGGGTGGGTGGACGTCCGCGTGAAGCTCTCGCTGCTCGGCGCGAGGCTCATCGCCGAGGGGCTGACAGCTCTCGATGGCGGCCTGGAGGCCGTGCCGCAGCCGCCGGAGCTCCGCACCGAGTACCGCACGAGCCCGGTCCTCAGCGAGTGGCGGGCCTTTCGCAGGAACCTGCCGGCCTTCCTCCGCTCGCAGGCGGGCAGAGATGAGGAGATCCGCATTGGTGAGTATCTGCCCCAGGGGGGTGGCGCGTGAGCTGGCACCGCGAGGGAAACGACGGGCCAGACATGATTCCTGGCAGTCTCTGGACGCCTTGCGGCATGCGGCGCCGCGTTCCGCTGAGGCGGCCCACAGGCGCCCGCGGCAGACCCAACGCGGCGTCGGGTCTGGTATGCCTGGCCCGCCGTTTCCCTCGCTGGGCCCTCTCCCGCCGGGCGGAGAGCCGATGTGAGCTCTACGATGCGTGAGCAGCCCTTCGTATCCGTGGTGGTCGCCGCCTACAACTGCGAGGCAGTCGTGGGCCGGTGTATCGAGCACCTGCTGGCACTCGACTACCCGGACTACGAGATCATCGTCGTTGACAACGCCTCGACCGACGGCACCCGCGAGGTCGCCGCCGGCTACGGCGTGACGCTCCTCGACGAGACGCGGAGGGGCTGGCCCGCCGCGCGCAATCGCGCCTGGCACCTCTCGAAGGCGCCGCTTGTGGCGAACATTGATGCCGACTGCTTCGCCGAGCCCGCCTGGCTGCGCGAGCTGGTCGCCGCGCTGCTGGCCGATCCGGAGGCCGGCTGCGCGGTGGGCCGCACGAAGGTGGAGGAGGGAACGACCCTCGCCGAGCGCTTCTACGCCAAGTGCGACCCCTTCAACATCGAGAAGTACGTCCACGGCACGGCCCGCGCCGCGGGGCGCCAGTGCCCCTGGGGCGGCGGGAACAACGTGATCCGGCGCGAGGTCATCGAGGCCGTCGGCGGCTACGACGCCGTCGCCTACACATCGGGCGCCGACCGCGAGTTCCACCGCCGCTTCGAGGAGGCCACAGGCCTGCGCACCGTCTATGCGCCCGAGGCCGTGATCTGGCACATGGCACGCGGCTCGATCCGCCAGTTCTTCGTCCAGGCGGCCAAGTACGCCACCGACGCGGTGGCCAACGCGCAGCTTGACCCCGGGATGGCCGCCTACATCCGCCACTACGTGCTCCGCAACGCGGGCTACATCCTGCGGAACACCGCGGGCCTCGCCGTCCGCGGCGCCCGATTCCTCGTCGGACGCGAGACGGCCCTCCGCCTCGCCGAGCCGATCTTCTGGAACGTCCAGTGCCTGGGCTCGATCTACGGGAACCTGCGCGGCCGCTGGCGGCTCCGCCGCGACGGGAGAGCATCGTGAGCGAAGCACCCGCTGTCGTCGCCTACATGAGCTATCTCGGCCTGGGGCTGGTCCGCGCCCTCGGCCGCGAGGGCGTCCCCGTCTACGCCCTCGACCCCCACGGCGATGGCCTGGGGATGAACTCACGCTACGCCCGCCCCGTCGTCACCCCCGACATCAAGGCCGACGAGGCGCGCTACCTCGACTTCCTGCTCGACTTCGGCAGCAGGCTCCCGGCCCCCGCCGTCCTCTATCCGACCGGTGACCCGACGGTGGTGCTCTTCTCGAAGGCCCGCGACGCGCTGGCACGCCACTACCGCTGCGTCATGCCCGACCACGAGACGGTCGTCGCGCTGCTGACCAAGGACGGCCTCGACGCCGCGGCGGCGCGCTGCGGCATCCCCGCGCCGCGCACCGCCACGCCGGCGAGCCGCGCCGACGTCGAGGCCGCGGCGGCCGAGCTGGCCTTCCCCGTCCTGCTCAAGCCCGCCGAGAGCCACGACTGGAAGGCGCCGGCCATCGTCGAGCTCATCGGCATCGGCACCAAGGTCGTACCCTGCGAGACCCCCGACGCGCTGCTCGCCGCCTACGGCCGCATCGCCTCCGTCAACCCCGCGATGATCGTCCAGGAGATCGTCCCCGGACCGGACGAGAACCTCGTCTACTGCTGCTTCTACATCGGCCGCGACGGCGAGCCGCTCGGCATATTCCAGGGCCGCAAGTGCCGCGTCCTGCCCCCGGGGTTCGGCTCGGCGAGCTACGTCGAGAGCATGCAGGACCCGCGGCTGACCGACGTGTGCCTGCGCTTCCTC
>CAZDNN010000086.1:3920-15268 GCA_964506385.1 uncultured Planctomycetota bacterium | reverse complement strand
CGGCCTTCGAGCAGAACGGGGATCAGCCGCTTGACCTCCTGGGCGATGGCGCTGACCTCCTTCCAGCGGCGCTCGAAGCCCGCCTTGTCCACGCCCTTGAAGAGATCGTAATAGGAGTAGCAGATGAGGCCGTCGGCGCGGTGGATGAGGGCGAGGAAAACCATCGCCCGCTTCTCGGCGAAGGTCGGCTCGCGGTCCCGCTCCTTCTTCGAGTAGTTGGCCCACTGGAAGATCTGCGGCACGCACCACACGGGCTTCGCCCGGCTCACCGCCGCGTGCGCCGTCTCCATCCAATCGCCCACCATGGTCACGGGGTGCCGGGGGATGGGATAGGGGTCGCAGCCGAGGACGTCGGTGACGCCGTAGTAGAGGCCGAATTCCCGCGGGCGGCACAACACCTGGAACGCCGGGTGGTTCGGGTCGAGCTCCCGCACGAGGTCGTAGGCGGCCTGGAGGGCGGGCATGTGCTTCGGCCCGAGCTCGTCGTTCGTGTACCAGGCCAGCAGCGCGGGATGGTCGCGGAACTGGGTCACGTAGTGGCGCGTCAGCTCGATGCCTGTCTTGCCCTGCGACTTCGGGAACCAGCGGGTGTCGTCGTAGAAGTCCTTGACCGAGTAGACCACCTTCAGCCCGCAGCGCTGGGCGCGGTCGAGATAGGCCTTCGGCTCCTTCGCGACGCCGTAGCCGTAGCACAGGATGGTGTTGAAGCCGCCCTTGGCGATGCGCTCGAGATGTTCGTCCTCGGTCGGCCCGAGGTAGAGGCCGAGGGGGAAGAAGGGCTTGCCCTCGACGATGAGGCGGCGGCGTTCGTCGATGGCCACCGTCCGCTGGGTGGGTCGGGCCACGCGCAGCTCAGTCTCCGCCTTGCCGAGCACCTCGCGCCGCGCGCCGAACACACGGCACGTCACCTTGTGTCGCCCGGCGGGCAGGTCGGGCAGCGCGAGCGACAGGGTGACGGCCTCGTCGGCCTGCGCCACCCGCCTCAGCGGCAGGCCGGCCAGCGGCCGCCCCTCGGCGTCGTCCACCGTCACCTGGACGCGCGGCCTGGCGGGCAGGTCGTGCTCGCGGCGGTTGAGCCGCGCCTCCACCGTCAGGCGCTTGCCCTGGGTCGGCGTCTCCGCGGTCGCGCGGTAGGCGGGCTCGACGAGGCGCAGGCTCAGGAGCGGGTCGCGGACCGCCCGGACCGTCACGTCGTCGAACCACGCGGTCCCCGTGTTGCCCTTGCGCAGGTAGACCACCACGTGGCCGCGGGCTGCGTTCTCCGGCACGGGCCCCGTCTCGCCCTCCAGGCGGGTCCAGCCGAAGGTCCCCGCCTTGCAGCTCGGGTAGTGGCCGCCCAGCCACTTGCCCTGGGCGTCGGTCCACTCGATGCACAGACCCGCGCCCTGGTCGTGGACGTCGCCATTGCGCACGTCCTTGCCCTTGACCATGGCCCCGATGCGGTAGCGGACGCCGGGCAGGATGGCGACGGGCGCCGTCACCAGCCGGTAGTTGCGGGGGTCGGTGTTGGTGAAGCGCAGGCAGCGAAGGCCCGAGGCCGGCTCGGCGTCTTCCCACGCGCACTGCCCGGGCGGCAGGTTCCAGCCGTCGGGCTGTCCGTCGCCGTCGGCATCCTGCTCGAAGCCCGGGTTCGGCACCAGATTCCGCCCCCAGTGGTCGGCGGGGACCAGCGGCGCCATCGCCCGCGGGGCGCACCCGACCAGCACGAGGACGCACCAGACGACAGCCGTGCGGCGCATGCCCTTCCTCCAGCACAGACCCGCAGCAACGCCCCCTCACGACGAGCCCATCAAACCAGGGACGCGGGGAGGAGTCAAGAGCGGCGGCGGGCGGCAGAGCGGCAACGGAGAGGCCCCCGGCGTCCCCATTCACCCGGCCGGCTTGATCTTCAGGGCGATGTCTTTGTCCACCGTCGGGAGCTCGATGCGGAGGGTGGCGCCGTCGGTCGCGAGGTCGCGGCGGGCGACGACCTCGCCGGTGAAGGTGTTCCAGAACTCGATGCGGTAGCGGCCGGGCGCCAGGTCGGGGAGGTCGAGGCGGGCGCCCTCGACGGGTGAGGCGGCGTCGAGGTCGCGGACGATGCGCGGGTTGTAGACCCAGACGTAGGCGACGCGATCGCTCCTGAGCGCGCGGGCGCGGAGGTAGCCCTGGGGGGAGTGGACGGGCGGCGTCGCGGTCCGCAGGTCCTGCCCGCGGCGGTCCTCGCCGGCCATGTAGCGGGCGGCGGCGCGGTAGTGGGGGTAGCGGTCCTTGAAGTGGACGTGGAGCCACCACCAGTAGCCTGTGCAGCCGGCGAGGTGGTTGGTGATGGAGGCCCAGGTGCCGCAGTGGAGCTCGGCGTCGAGCACGACCCTCGGATTGCGCATCCAGTGGCCGCCGTACTCGGCGATGAGTACGGGGCGGCCGAACCGCTTCATGAGGCCGTCGTAGTAGTAGTCGATGCCGCGGGTCACGGGGCTGAACATCTCGGAGTTGCGGAGGCCCTTCCACACGGAGAAGCCGCTGTAGGCATTCGACTGGACGAAGTCGAGCTCCTCCCGCTGCCAGACGTCAGCGCCGCGCCAGGGGTGGGAGAAGTGGGTCGTTACCAGGTGGCCGAAGGGGTCCGTCCGCTTGATGTAGGCCGCCATCTCGCCCACCCAGCGGCTCACCGGCGGGCAGGTGGTGGTGCCCTGGAGATTGCCGGCGGCCCCCGCGTCGTTCCAGTATGCCTTCGTGAACTCCATCTCGCTGAAGAGCGCGAAGGCCATGAGGTGGGGGCTGTAGCCCCACCGGGCGACGGTGTAGCGCAGGCGCTGGCGGAAGAGCTTGCGAGCGCGGTCGTTGGTATAGAAGTCGGAGGCATCGCTGATGGGGCCGCCCTCGCCGCAGGCGGAGTTGAGGGGGTTGTCGTCCCACTGGCGGTCGATCCGCTTATCAATGACGATCTGGCCGTGGTTGGTCAAACAGGCCTGGACGTAGATGCCCCTGGCCGCGGCCTGCTCGAGCAGGTAGTCAAAGCGCCAGGCGTTCTCGAGGTTGTAGCGGCCGAGGCCCTGATAGCCGGGCCACTTGCGGGTCCACTCGAGCCCGCACCACCACGGGCACTGCCAGATGCGCGCCCAGTTCATCTCCGCCTCGGCCAGTCTCTTGAAGTACTCGTCGTAAATGTAGGTCCCCTTGCCCTCGGGCAGCGGGTAGTCGATGGCGTACGGCTTGCGGTTGTCCGACGGCGACCGCAGGTTCATCCCGATCGGATAGAAGAACTGACCGGTGGACAACTCGAAGTAGCGGGGGTCCCGTTTCGAGCGCCGCACGAACCCCGGCTTGCCCGACGGCACGGCGACGAACTGGCGGCCGCTGATGGCCGGCAGCTCCTGGCCGTTGACCGTCACCGAGTAGGTGTACACGCTCTTCTTCGCGTCAGCGTCGGCCTCGGTCGGCGTGAAGCGCAGCTTCCAGCACGGCTGGCCCTTCGGCGTCAGCATCTCACGACCATCCACCAGATGCCGCTCGTAGTCCTGCGAGAAGAAGGCGGGTATCCGAACCGTGCGCCCGCCGGGCGTCGTGAAGTGGCCCACCACGTCCGCAACCTCTGGATCGAAGGGATTCGCAAAGACCTCGGAGAGGCGGAAGGTCAGCTCGAACAGGCCGTGCTGCGGCACCGCCACGGCGCTGGGCTCGACGAATGTGACCTTCACCCGCTTGGCCCGCTGCCGCGAGGGGTCTTTCCAGAGCTGGAGGTTGTCGAGGTAGAGCGGCCCGTGGTAAGGCCGGTGGCCGAAGACCCGGATACCGAGGACACGCACCCGCTGGAGGACGTAGCGGTCGAACACCTTGGCGTGGCCCTGGGGCTCCCAGGCGGTGATCTCGCCGCTGAGGTCCACCAGCAGCTTCGTCCAGTCCCCTGGCCGCAGGAACGTGGGCAGGAGGGTCTCGTACCACCACAGATCGCCGTCGCGCAGGTAGACCATCACCCGCATGTCGTTGGGGGCGTTGGCGGGGACAAAGATGTCGAAGGCGAGGCGGTCGTACCGATGCCAGTCGGCCTCGACCTCGCGCAGGATGGCCGCCTCGCCGGGGTAGCGGGCCGTCACCTCGAGGGCCTCGTCGCCGTCGGTGGCGTGGTGAGCCACGATGCGGAGGCTCTCGGTCGAGTGGCGGATCACGGTGTGGGCCGTCCAGCGCTCGCGCGACTGCATCTCCTGCTGGCGGAAGGTGTTGAGCTGGGCGAAGGAGGCGGGCGGCAGGGTCTGGGGATGGTGGCTGCGGACGTCTTTCGGGCCGAGGCGCCAGGTCGAGAGGTGTTCGCCGGCCCGCGCGTGCCAGCGGTCGGCGCCGTTGGCGGGCATGGTGCTCCACAGTTCCCAGCTCGACACCGCGGGATGGCCGCCCCAGCGGGCCAGGATGTAGCGCGACATGGAGACGAAGTGCTCCCACGCCGCCTCGTCGCTGTAGAAGCGGCTGGGCGCCTCCAGCGGGCCGCCGTTGGCCTTGTTGAGCGGATTGTCCTTCCAGTTGTACTTGGCCCGTTCGCCGAAGGGCTCGCTGCACGTGAGCGCCAGCGGCAGGCGGACCCCGTGGGCGGCGGCCTCGTCGAGCAGCTCGTCGAAGGCGGAGGCCACCGCCAGATTCACCCGCCCCAGGCCCGCGTAGCCGCCCCAGGCGCTCGTCCACTCGATGGGTGCCCGCCAGGCGTAGATGAGGCCGGCCGCAGGCACCCGGGCGTCGGCCCGCCAGCCGCCGGGCCGGTGGATGTAGATCGCGTCGCGCCCGTTGTAGCGCCGCTCGATCACGAAGTCACCCGGCGCCGGATGCCACGACCCCGACGCCGGCTCTTCCGCCTTCACCGCCGGCGCGGCCTCGAAGCTCCATGGCACGCGGGCCTCCGCGTCTGGCGTCCGCACGACTATGCGGCAGCGGTAGACGCCCGGCTGACGCGGCCAGAAGCGGATGCACCAGTGGGGCGGTCCCGCGGGTGCAAGCCGCCCCTCGCCGCCCCCCTCCCAGCGTCGGACGTGGCGCTGGGTGTAGAAGCCGGGGACGAGCCGGTAGCCGGACCCGTCGCCGGGCGGCTCGATCAGGCCTTCGACCCTCACGGCGCCCACGTCGAAGGGGTTGTCGAAGCGACGGGGGAGGCGGAAGCGGATCTCCACGCGCTCGCCCGCGCGGCAGCGGCGCGGCGCCTCGAAGTCCACCAGCCGCAGCCGACTCGGCGGCTCGGCGGCCTCGCCGTCCACCGCCACCCGCTCGACGATCACCGAGCCCTCGAACCGCCCGTTGCAGAATGCCTTGAGCCCCACCGTCTGCACGTGGCGGGTCGCCTCGGCGTCCCAGGGCCGCATGTGGCCGCGGGGCACCCAGTCGCCGCTGTTCGGCGTCAGGTCGAAGGCCACGGCCGTCACCCGCGTCGTGCTGAGATCGACGGTGCGGGCCGTCTGGTACCACAGCTTGTCGCCCGTCACCAGGTAGGCGGCGAGGTGGACGGTGTGGATGGTCCGGTCCGAGAGGCTGGCGCGGCAGGTCAGCCTGGCGCGGCCCGTCCACGACTCGCCGACGGCGGCCTCCCGCGCGATGGCAGTCGTGCCCTTCTCGAAGCGCCAGGCGCCCTTCGGAGCCTCGAGCGCCTCGAGCCCCGCCACCGCGGACGCCGCGAGGGCGAGGAGGGTGAGGCCACCTGCTGTCGCTCGTCGGCCCATGGATCGTCCCGCTGCCGGTGCCTGATAGGAGGGTCGCCGTTCTCCGCCGCCCATCATAGCGCGTCCCCGGCGGCAGACGCAACCAGCCCCCGGCGGCAGGGCGCGACACAGCTCCCTGGGGCGTCGCTTGGGACCACCCCAGACCCATAGCTTGCGCGGCGAGGGCGTTGGAGGAGAATTGCAGAGTTGACCAACTCTGCAATTCTAGCTCCCGCGCAGAACCGATTGCAGATCCGACGAGCCCCCTCCCCTCACCAGTACACACGGACACCGCACCGCCCGTCAGGCCTGGCGGTCCCCCACGATCGATGGCCGCACCTGGACGGAGAGAACGCAAGGAACCCCAGGATCAGGGGACGTGCTCGCGACGGCAGAACGCGAGACATCCGTGCGCGGTCGGACTCCTACAGTCACGCCTCGCCCAGTGCCAGCGCCCCCTGTCATCGGTGTGCGCGGAACCCGGGCTCCCTGAGTGTGCTTCTGGATCGGCCATGGGCAACGCCGAGCAGGATCTCGGAGTTCAACAACTCCGAGATCCTGCTCGGCGCGGTTCCTGGCTTGCTTGCGACAGTCGTCCTGCGCCGTTTCGGCTCCTGTGGCCCCGCGCTTGGGTGCCTGGCTGGGTCCATGCACGGCCCTCCGCCCTCGCTGTCCGTTCGTGGGTCTCTCCACGGGCGGGCGAGGGCGTTCGGGGAGAATTGCAGAGTTGACCAACTCTGCAATTCCAGCTCCCGGACGGTGCCGCGCGATATCGGTAAGCCAGGCGACCCGATCTCGGCGGCGGCGGAGAGGCATGGGCCATGGCACGGCCGGGGAGGCGGAGAGGAGGAACCGAAGCGGCGAGCCCGGTTGACCAGGCGCTGGCGGCGAAGTAGACTGCGGTGTGTGACGTCCCTCAATCCCTTGGGGAAGCGCATGAGGCGTCTGCTGAAGTGGTCGCTGCGTATCGTGGGCGTCGGCGGCGTGGTCGCGGCGGTGTTGCTGGCGCTGTATGTGACGGCGCTGCCCGGCATCGTCGAGCGGCGGGCGGTGGCCGCGCTGCGCGAGATGGGGTTGACGGGCGCGTCGCTGGAGGTGCGGGCCGTGTCCCTCGGCGGGGCCGAGGCCGCCAACGTGCGCCTCGACGAGCAGGGGCGCGTGCGCATCTACTCCCTCGCCGCTCTCTACGACCTTGCGGCACTGCGCAACGGGCGCGTCGGCACCATCGAGGTCACGGGCGCCGAGCTGGGCATCGCCCTGCGCGACGGCAGGCTCGATCTCGGCCCCCTCGCCGATCTCGAGGGCTCCGACGAGGGCGGCGGCGAGGGCCTGCCCTTCGACCGCATCCTGCTTCATGCCTCCGTGCTGCGGCTCGACCTCGAGGGGCGAGAGACGGTCATCCCCGTCAGCGGCTCCATCCAGACCGACGGCGCCTCCCTGTGCACGCTCGACCTCCGGGCGGCGGCCGAGGGGAGCACGCTGCATCTGGCAGGCTCGATCGACACGAATACCAAGGCGATCGCCCTGTCAGCCGAGGGCGCGGTGCGGGACGTAGCGGGGCCGCTGTCGGCCCTCCCGCCGTCGCTGCTGCGGCTCCCCGGCCGCCTGGGCGGGGGCGCGGCCTACACGGTGAGCTACACGAGCACGGAGAAGGGGAGCCGCGTCGCGGTCACGGCCAAAGGGGAGGGCGGCTCGTTCGTCGGCGACGTGGAGGGGCGGCGGCTGATGGCCGAAGGCGTGTCGTGGCGCCTCGAAACGCACTTCGAGCCGCCCTTCCGCCCCAGCGCTCTGACGGGCGATGTGACGGCCGCCGCCGCAAGCGTCGATGGCGTGGCGGTCCGCAAGGCGGCGATCCACGTCGAGAAGAGGGGCGAAGCGCTCGCCTTCTCGGCGTCGGCTGAGGGCGATGGCTGGCGCCTGGAGACGCTGACGGGCGAGGCGGGAGGCCTGCTGGACCTGCTCGACGGCGCCGGGTCGTCCGCGCGCGTCGAGGCGTCGTGGTCGGGGCGAGCCAGGGTGCCTGAGCGCGTCGCCGAGGCCATGCGGGCGAGAGGGCTCGAGCTCGCGGGCCTCGGCGAGGCGACGACGACGGGCCGCGCCACCCTCGACGTTGCGAAGGCGCAGAGCGACGCAGGCGAACGATGGACGTGGAAGGCTGCCGCGCGCGACGTGCGGGTGGCGGTGGCGCCCGGCCGGCTCCGCGCAACGCTCGCCGATGCGGGCCTGCGGGACGTCGCCGCGGACCTCCGCCTCGAGGCGGATGCCGACGCCGAGGGCCTGCGGCTCGCCCTGCTGCCCGAGTCGCGGGTGACTGTGGGCTCGGCGACGGCGAACGGGGGCGGCGTGGGCGTGTCGCTGACGGAGGGCAGCAGCCCCTGCGTCGTGCTGAGCATTGCCGGTCAGCCGGCGACGCTGCGGGTGACGCCTGGCAGCGAGGAGGCTGCGTGGCAGCTCGACGCGCCCGGCGTGCGGGTGGCCGCGGGATCCGCCGCGCTGACCGCAGGGGAGGGCGCCCTCCGCATCGAGCGCATCAGGCTGGACGCCCGGCTGCGGGTGACTGCGGGGCCGGGGCGGGCGGTGCTCGCTCTGCTCCCCGGGACGAAGGCGGAGGCCGGCTGGCTGACGGCCGGCGCCGCGGGCGTGAGCCTGTCGCGGGCGGAGGACGAGGGGCCGCTGCTGCGGGCGCGGCTCGAGCGCCAGGCCGAGATGTCCCTCGCGACGACGGACGATGGGCTGGCGTGGGCAGCGACGGTGCCCGAGCTGATTGTGGCCGTGGGGCCGTCGCCCGCGCGGATGCGGGCGGCGGGCGTCGAGGCGAAGGGGGTGATGGCCTTGGCGCGGCTGAGCCTCGCCGCCGACGCGAAGCAGGCGGCCGTCGGGCTGCTGCCCGGCTCGATGCTCGCCATCGGCGACCTGCTGACGCCCGGCCTCAACGTGCTGGTCGAGAAAGTGGAGGCAGGGGAGCCGCTCCTGGCGGTCGAGGCAGGCGGCGAGGGGGGGCGGCTCACCGCGGCTCTCGGCGGAAAGCGGCTCGACTGGCAGGCGACCCTCGATACCGTCACGGCCACGCTGGCCGAGGCGGACGTCGAGACCCGCGATGGGGCGCTGACGCTGCGCGGCGTGCGGGCGGCGCTGTCCCTGCGCATGAGGGCGGCGCGTGGCGAGGCGGCGCTGTCGGCGCCCGACGGCTGGACCATCGGCCTCCGCTCGGCGGCGGTGAAGGCCGGCGAGGAGACGATCCGGGTCGGCGAGACGCGGCTGGCCGTGGAGAGCCTGGATGGCCGCCCGCTGGCGAGCGTGGCCTTCGGCGGCGGCGAGACGGGGTTCCGCCTCGCCGCGCAGGCGAAGGCGGCGGGGCCGGTGGCCGCGACGGTGGGGGAGGAGACAGCGGCGACCGTGGCGACCCTGCGCGCCTCTGTGGAGGCGAGCCGCGACCCTGAGGGCACGTCGCTGGCCGCCGAGCTCGTCGCTGAGGGCATCGACACGACGGTGGATCGCGCCTTCGGCGGCCTCACGCTCGTTGCCTCGACGAGAGGCGGCTCCCTGCGGGTAAGCATGGACGGCCGCGGGGTCGTGGACGAGGTGGGCGACCTGCCGCTGTTCACCGACGCGGCGATCGAGGCGGGCAAGGGCCGCGCGGCGATCGAGGGGGGCTTCGGCAGGATCGACACGAGCTTCGACTCGGCGTCGCTCAGCGGCTGGGCGGGGCTCGAGCGGGGGCGTCGGCCGACGGCCGATGCCAGGCTGACCCTCCGTGGCGCGTCGTGCAACTGGCCGGAGCTCCAGCTTGCGCTCTCGGGCCTGTCGGCCGACATCCCCGTGCGGCTCAATACCTCAGGAGACACAGCCGGCCGGTTCGCGGTCGGCGGCGTGCGCTTCCGCCGCAGCGACCTGCCCGGCCTGTCGGGCACGCTGGCACTAACCGACGGGCGGGTGGACGTCGGCGCTGCGTGGCCGCTGCTCAAGGACGCGGCGCTGCACGCGGAGGGCCGCGTGGATCTCCGCAGCGGCGTGCCGCTGGGCACCCTGCGTGCCTGGATGCCGCGCGTGGTCATCGAGGACGAGATGGAGCTGGCTGGGCTGTTGCGCGACGCCCAGGGGATCGATCTGAGCGGCGCCGTCGAGCTCGACGCGACCTTCGAGCTGCTCGTCGATCGCGTCATCCCGCACGTCGTGGTGAAGGCCGAGGACGTGACGGTGGGCAGCAAGCAGTACGACACGAAGATCGAGGGCCTGACGGCCAGCATCACCCTCAACAGCCTGAAGCCGTTCGCCACGCCGAGCCACCAGCGGATCGAGGTGGCGCGGGCGAACGTCGGGGGCCTGGCAGTGAAGGACGGGGTGGTGGACTTCCGGCTCGAGAGCCTCGATGCCGTGTTCATCGAGCGGTGCGAGTTCGGCTGGGCGGGGGGCCGGCTCTACACCTATGCGCTGCGGTTCGACCCGGCCGAGCCCATCGATCTCGTGGTCTACGGCGAGAAGCTGAGCCTGGCGGAGTTGCTGGCCCTCATCCCCGATGACCGCGCGGCGGGCAAGGGCACCCTGTACGGCCGGCTGCCGGTGACCGTGAGCTGGCCGCAGTTGCGCTTCGGCGAGGGCTTCCTGTACGGCACCCCGGGTGAGCGAGGGTGGGTGAGTCTGAAGAAGGACGCGGCGCTCCTGGCCTCGGGCCTGCCGGCTGGCGGCGGCCAGACCCTCGCCGGCGACGTGCTCGCGCGGCTCCGAAGGCGGCTGGAGGCGGCGCTGAAAGACTTTGAATACGACGTGTTCAAGACCGACTTTGTACGTGAGGGCGGGGCTTTGGTGGCGCGGGTCGCGCTGACGGGGCGCGGGCCGGAAGTGAAGCCCGAGCTGCCCGAGCCGACGCTGCTCGGCCGCGTGTTCCCGCCGCGGTACGATGTTCGCACCTTGCGGCAGGAGTTCGCGCCGCTGGTCTTGCGGTTCCCGCGGATTGACGAGATCCTCTCGAAGGCTATAATCGTGAAGACCGGGATCGAGCGCGAGGCGGAGGATGCCTCGCGGAAAGGAGGCACGCCGTGAAGAGATGGCTGCTGGTCGTGCTCGCGGCGGCGTCGCTGCCCGCGTGCACGCGCCACACCGTGAGGATCGAGCCCATCGAGATCAAGCCGATCCACATCACGATGGACATTAACGTCAAGGTCCAGGCACAGCTCGCCGAGGACTTCGCCTTCATGGGCGAGGGCGGCGACGCAACACCCAAGGAGAAGTGAGGGGGTGCCCCATGAAGACCCGTTCGACCGCTCTGCTGCTCGTCGCGCTGGGGATGGCGCTGGTTGGCTGGCCGTCGGTGGCATCTGCCCGCACCAAGGGCGAGGTGCTTGCCGGCATCAAGGCCCGTTATCCCGCGCTCGTCCAGCTCCTGGCGGCCCACAAGGTGGGCGAGACGGGCGAGGGCCTCATCGCCGCCGTTAAGAGCAGCGCCCTCGGCGACAAGGTCAAGGTCCAGGGCAAGACAATGACCGTCGGCCAGTTCATACAGGCCGAGAACGCCGACCGTTCCGAGTACTTCCAGATCGTGGCCAAAGCGACCAACACCTCGCCCCAGGTGGTGGCGAAGAACTTCGCCCAGCGCCGCTACAAGCTCCTCAAGACCGGCGAGTACTGGAAGCCCGCCGGCGGCGGGTGGACGCAGAAGAAGTGACGAGTGGCGAGGTGCGAGTGACGAGTGGC
>CAZDNN010000086.1:0-3820 GCA_964506385.1 uncultured Planctomycetota bacterium | reverse complement strand
AGTGACGAGTGGCGAGGTGCGAGTGACGAGTGGCAGAGCAGCGCCGCGCGTCGCCCGCTCCCCGCTCGCGCATTGCGGATTGCGCAGTACGCACTCCTATGCTCCCCATCGATCGCACGCCTGAGCCTGACTTCGGCCGCTTCCTCCGCGCCGTTCGCCGCGAGGGGGAGCCGGACCGGGTGCCCTTCGTCGAGCTGGGCGTGGACGCCGAGATCATGGAGGCCGTGCTGGAGGAGCCGGCCGCGACGGTCGAGCAGCAGGTCCGGTTCTGGCACGCCCTCGGCTACGACTGTGCGAGCGTGAAGGCCAGGATCCCCTGGACGCGCCTCCGCGACCGCTCCGCCGACACCGCGGCACTCCCCCACGGCGAGCGCGACTGGGTGAACGCCCGCTCGACTGCCTTCACCGACCGCGCCGGCTTCGAGGCATTCCCCTGGCCTCGGCCGCAGGATGTGGACTACTCGGACATCGAGGCAGCGGTCCGCCTTGTGCCCGACGGCATGGGCGTCGTCGGCCGCCTCTCGGGGGTGCTCGAGAACACGATGTTCACCCTCGGCTTCCAGGGCTTCTCCTACCTGCTCGCGGACGATCCGGAGCTGGCGCGCGACGTGGTGGACACCGTGGGCGCGCTGCTGCTGGACGCCGTGGAGACGGTCGCGAGCATAGGCGGGGTCGGCGCCGTCTTCTTCGGCGAGGACATGGGCTTCAAGACCGCGACGATGATCTCGCCGACGGCCCTTCGCGAGCTGGTCTTCCCGTGGCACCGCCGCATCGTCGAGGCCGTCCACGCCCAGGGGAAGCCGATCCTCCTCCACTCCTGCGGCAATCTGCGGGCCATCGCCGCCGACCTCATCGCCATCGGCTGGGACGCCCGCCACTCGTGGGAGGACGTCATCCAGCCCATCACGGAGGCGAAGGCCCTCTACGGCGACCGCATCGCCGTCCTCGGCGGCATCGACATGGACCTGCTGGCCCGCGGCACGGAGGCGGCGGTTCGCGCCCGCGTCCGCGAGGTGCTCGACGCCTGCGCCCCAGGGGGGGGCTTCGCGCTTGGGAGCGGCAACACGGTGGCCAACTACGTGCCCGTGGGCAACTACCTCGCCATGCTCGACGAGGGCTGGCGCTACGGGTGACGGGCTGACGGCAATGCCGCGGCCGCCGACCTCGCCTGCTGTCCCCACGCTGCCGCGCGTCGTACTCGATGGTCTCCGACACCTGCTCCCAACCCCTGGATACGATGCGACTGCTCAGCCGGCTGAAGTGCCGGCGGCGGGCCCACGCTTCGCTCAAGTGTTACGATACGATGTGCCTGTCGTGGCCAACCGATCGAGCGGTCCCTCTTGACAGGCCGGTTGGCGCGCGGTACCATCGTTGCCGAGCAGAGGGTTCTGAAGAGCAAGGCAGGGCGCCGCGAGCGGTCGCCCGCATGGCAGGAGTGGGCCCGTGCCCCGATGGCTGCCGTCTCCATTCCAGGTGCCGACGATGGAGCGCTTCACCGGCCCCGTCGAGGGGGTGATGGCGGTGTGCCGGTGGTTCATCCGCATGCGGTGGCTGGCGGTGGCGGCGCTCTTCGTCATCGTGTCACTGACGCAGTGGGTGGTCGGGATCCAGCTCCCGCTGGCCCACCTGTTCGGCCTCGGGGTGGTGCTCGCGGTCTACAACCTGCTCTTCTACTGGTACCTGGAGACGCTGGGCGCGAAGCCGGTCGAGCAGGTTCCGTACCGCGTGGCCGAGCGCTTCGCCAAGGTGCAGGTCGTTGCGGACCTGGTGTGTATGACGGTGTTGCTTCACCTCTCCGGCGGGGTGGACAACCCGCTGAGCACCTTCTACGTGTTCCACGTGATCATCGCGAGCATCATGCTGCCGAAGGGCCAGAGCTACGCGATGGCGGGCGTGGCGTTCGGGCTCTTCGCGCTGCTCGTCGTGCTCGAGTACGTCGGGCTCGTGCCCCACTACCATCTCGCGCACTACCTCACCCAGGCGCAGTTCCGCAACTGGCGGTTCATCTTCGGCCATCTCGGGGTGCTGGCGGTGACGCTGACCATGTCGGCCTTCTTCACCACCCAGATCGTCGGGCGGCTGCGGGAACGGCAGGAAGAGCTGATGGCCACCTCGGCGCGGCTGGCCGCGCTGGAGGAGCGCAAGTCGCGGTTCATGCGGGTCGCGGCCCACCAGCTCCGCTCCCCCCTGTCGGCCATCAAGTCCCTGCTCAGCGTCTGCCTCGGCAGCTACGAGGCGATGGAGGAGGAGAAGCGGCTCGACCTCATCCGCCGCGCGGAGAACCGCACCGGGCTCATGCTCGAGCTGCTCGCCGACCTGCTGGCGCTCTCGCGGCTGCGCGACGCCCGCCAGGACGAGGGGCCGGCGCGGAACCTCGCGGCCGTGGACGACGTGCTGGAGCCGGTCATAGCCCTCTACAAGCCCCAGAGCGAGGCGAAGCGCCAGACCTTCGATGCCCGGCTCGCCGCCGGCCACGCCCAGGTCTGCGGCGACCCCGACCAGCTCCGCGACATCTTCGCCAACCTCGTCTCCAACGCCGTCAAGTACACCCCCGAAGGCGGGCAGGTGACCGTCACGACCACTACCGACAACCACTCGCGGGTCGTCTGCGAGGTGATCGACACCGGCATCGGCATCCCCGAGGAGGACCAGGCGCACCTCTTCGAGGAGTTCTTCCGCGCCGGCAACGCCCGTGAGTTCGCCCGGGAGGGGACGGGGCTCGGCCTGTCGATTGTCAGGGAAATCGTCGAGGCCCACGGCGGCACGGTCACCTGCGAGAGCAAGCAGGGCGAGGGCACCCGCTTCACCGTCACCCTCCCCCTCGCAGCCTGCGCCCTCCCGAGGAAGAAGAAGGACGTGTGAGGCCTCCCGCCCTGCGTCACGCCTCTCTCATCAGCGCGATGAAGCCTGCCTGCTCGAAGTGATGGTCGCCCGTCAACGCCTCGGTGATCCCCTGCTCCCTCATCACGACGAATGAGATGCAGTCGGTCAGCGACCACTCCTTGTCGGGGCGGTTCAGGTAGAGCGCCACCCCCTTCTCGAACAGCTCCTGCTCTGCGGGAACGACGATCAGGTGGTCCTCGGATCGGATCAGATCGAGCAGCCTGCCAAAGGCAGCCCGGAATCTGGGGGCAGATAGCCCGTCTGCCACCTCGGTGAGCACCCAAGGCGTGGTGACGATATCTCGGTGTACCTGGCGGACGGCGGCAGTGGCCTTCTCGTGCGCCTCGTCACCGCGGTCGAGGAGGGCAAGGAAGAAGAACGTGTCAGCAAAGCAGGCGGGTCATTTCTTCGGCGTGCCATGGAGGTAGTGATCGTGGTTGCGCGCCATATCCGACGGCAATCCCTCGACGATCCCCGAGAGGCTGAGCAACCCTTCCCGGAGGCCCCGGTAATCGTCATCGTCCTCGACCGGCTCCACCCGCACCTCGGTGCCCTCCGGGAGTTCGGCCGGAGGGTCGAGCACGATCAGCCCGTTCCTGACTCGCCCCTTGTAGGTCATCGCGACCACCTTCCTACTGACTGGCACACGCCTTCCTTCACAGCATAGCGCCCGAGCGCCGTAGTTTCCACTGCCTTCCCTACTCGGCGACGGGGATGTCGCACTCCGCCACGATCTCGTGCCCGTGGGGCACGAGGATGCCCTCGGCGTGGGGCCAGTTCGGTGGTGTGGTGAATGGGCCGTTGACGACGGCCGAGGTGCCCTCTCGGCCATCGCGCAGGCGGAACCAGAGGTGGATGCGGCGGACCTTGAAGCAGTCGTTGCCGGGATTGCGGATGACGACGGCATTGCGCGGGCCAATGGTCTTCAGGGCCTCGG
>CAZDNN010000085.1:13005-15288 GCA_964506385.1 uncultured Planctomycetota bacterium | reverse complement strand
CCGATCTGGCCGGAGCCGAAGTCCCAGAAGCGGTTCCACTTCAGGCACCCGCCGACGTAGCCGGGGTTGTAGGGGTGCATGGGGGAGGGGCCGATCCAGAGGTCCCAGTTGAGCCAGTCGGGGGGATCGCCTGCCGCGGGGAGGTAGCTGCCGCCCTTGGGCATGCGGGAGCACCAGACCCGTGCTGAGATGGGCTTGCCGATGGCGCCGCCTCGGACGAGCTCGACCATTCGGCGGTAGTTGTCGGAGGCGTGGATCTGTGTGCCCATCTGGGTGGCGAGCTTGGCCTTGTTCTTGAGGTAGGTCTGACGGACGATGTGGGCCTCTTGGACGGAGTTGGCCAGCGGCTTCTCGCAGTAGACGTGCTTGCCGCGGTTCATGGCCCAGACGTTGATGAAGGCGTGGGTGTGGTCGGTGGTGCCGCAAGTGACGGCGTCGATGTCCTTCTGGTCGAGGCACTTTCGCCAGTCCACGTAGGTCTTGGCCTTGGGCCACTTCTTGGAGGCGCGCGCCAGGTTCTTGGCGTTCACGTCGCACAGTGCCACGACGTTCTCGCCCCGGCAGGCGCCGATGTCGGCGCCACCGCGTCCGCCGACTCCGATTCCCGCGACGTTGAGCTTGTCGCTGGGCGCGGCGCCGGCCCCGAACACCCCTGAGCGCAGGACGAGCAGTCCGGCTCCCGCAGCGCCGGCCTTCAGCAGATCGCGGCGTCTCACGTCACGTCCCATGGCACGTCTCCTTTCCCAACGTTCGGCCACCTCTGGCGCGTGCCCGCGGCTCGCGCGCCGTGTGAGTCTACCGCGCGCGCCTGCGCCGATCAAGCCAGGAGGATGTTCGCCTTGACAGCAGCGCCCGAAGGGGCTACGGTGTCGGTGGAGCGAAGCCGTGTGTCCCGAGACCTCGGACGTGCGAAGGAGTGAGAGATGCCGTCGGATGAGACCCGCAGCTCACGTCGCGATTTCATGAAGCGGGCCGGCGCCGCGGTGGCCGGCTCGGCGCTGGCCGGCGCCATCGCCGCGCGGAGCTATGCCGCGGGCGACGAGACGATCAAGGTCGCCCTCGTCGGCTGCGGCGGGCGCGGCACGGGCGCCGCCGTCAACGCGCTGAAGACGAAAGGCCCGACGAAGCTCGTGGCCATGGCCGACGTGTTCGAGAACCGCCTCCAGGGCAGCCTCAACCGCCTGAAGAAGAGCCTGGGCGACAAGGTGGACGTGCCGCCGGAGCGCGCCTTCATCGGCTTCGACGCCTACAGGAAGGCCATCGACGCCGTCGGCCCGGGCGGCGTCGTCTGCCTCACCACCCCGCCCGCCTTCCGGCCCCTCCACCTCGAGTACGCCGTGGCCAAGGGCGTCCACGTCTTCATGGAGAAGTCCTTCGCCGTCGATGCCCCGGGCATCCGCAGGGTGCTGGCGGCGGGGGAGGCGGCGGCGAAGAAGAACCTGAAGATCGCAGGTGGGCTGATGAGCCGCCACTACCGGCCGCTCGAGGCCGCCGTCGCGCAGATCCACGACGGCGCCATCGGCACCGTCATCACCGCCTGGGCCTACCGCATGCACAACCCCGTCGGCTTCAGCCGCAAGGCCGAAGGCGAGTCTGACCTGATGCACCAGATCCGCAACTACTCCTGCTTCACCTGGCTCAACGGCTCCTTCCTCCTCGACTGGCTGATCCACAACATCGACGTCTGCTGCTGGGTGAAGGACGCCTGGCCCGTCTCCGCCCAGGGCATGGGCGGCCGCCAGGTCCGCGGCGAGCCCGACCAGCTCTTCGACCACTACGCCTGCGAGTTCACCTTCCCCGACGGCACCCGCCTGTTCGCCCAGGGCCGCCACATGGCCCGCTGCTGGGGCTTCTTCGGCTGCGTCATCCACGGCGCAACGGGGTGCGCCGTCCTCGGCGAAGGCAAGTCCAACCCCCTCCTCTGGAAGGGACACCGCCAGGCCAAGGAGGACCTCATCTGGCAGCACAAGGGCCCCCGCCCGAACCCCTACCAGCTCGAGCACGACCTGCTCTTCGACGCCATCCGCACCGACAAGCCCTACAACGAGACCGAGCGCTGCGCCAAGAGCGCCATGACTGGCATCCTCGGGCGCATGGCCGTCGAGTCCGGCAAGGCCGTCACCTGGGACCAGGCCCTCGCCTCCACCCTCGAGCTCGCCCCGGGCCTCGACCAGATGGACTACGACTCCCCGCCCCCCGTCAAGCCCGACGCCCAGGGCCGCTACCCCGTCGCCAAGCCCGGCATCACCAAGGCATTGTGACGCGGGGGACTTGGGAGGCCCC
>CAZDNN010000085.1:0-12905 GCA_964506385.1 uncultured Planctomycetota bacterium | reverse complement strand
CCCTCGGTCGGCTCGTCGCCGGTGAGGCGCAGGCGGGCGTAGTGCGGGTGGTTCCAGGGGAAGAGGAACGCCTCGGGGTGGGGCATCATGCCGAAAATGCGGCCCGTGGGGTCGCAGATGCCGGCGATGGCGTGGGCCGAGCCGTTGGGGTTGTGGGGGTAGGCGTCCGTCGGCTCGCCCGTCGCGGGGTCGGCGTAGCGGCAGGCCACCAGGCCCTCGGCCTCGATGCGGTCGAGGGTGGTATCGTCGATGGCGAGGAACTTGCCTTCGCCGTGGCGCACCGGCAGGTAGAGCCGCTCGACACCGTGGGTGAACACGCACGGGCACGCGGGCTCGACCGCCAGATGCACCCACGCGTCGCGGAACACCCCGGTGTCGTTCCAGGTGAGCGTGACCGTCTGCCGCTGGTAGTCGCCGTCGAGCCCTGGCAGCACGCCGAGCTTCGCGAGCACCTGGAAGCCGTTGCAGATGCCGACGACGAGCTTCCCGTCCGCGACGAACCGCTGGATGGGCTCGGCGAGGCGCCGCTTGAGCCGGTTCGCGAGCACGCGGCCCGAGGCGATGTGGTCGCCGAACGAGAAGCCACCGATGACGAACAGGATATGGAACTCGTCGAGCCGCCTCCGGCCGTCGAGCAGGTCGTTCAGATGCACCTGTTCGGCCACAGCGCCGGCCAGCCCGAAGGCGCGCGCGGACTCCGCCTCGCAGTTCAGCCCGAACCCCGTGATGATCAGCACGCGGACGTCAGCAGGCATCGGTACGGGCTCCGGCGGGGACAGCAGCTATCCCTCGCAACAGGCGAAACACAGGGATGGCTGGATGATTGGATGGTTGGATGACTTGGATGGAGCCGACGACATCGCCGCTCTGGCTCATCGCTCCATCCATTCACTCATCCATTCATCCATTCATCCCCCCATCCATCCATCCCTCCACCCATCCAATCAGATTTCCTCCAGCGTCGCCTTCCACGTCGCTTTGAGTTCCATCACGTCCGCGTCCACGATCGAGTTGCCGTCCTGGCCGGTGATGCGCAGCCGCGGCTCGGCGGTGACCTCGCCCACGCGGGCGCAGGGCACTCCAGCCAGCGTCTCCTCGAAGGCGACGCGGCGCCCGGGCGCGATGGTGACGATGTAGCGACTGCTCGATTCGCTGAAGAGCAGGACGTCGTCGCGCCCGATCCCGTCGGCGGGCGCCTTCGCGAGGTCGATGGCGAGGCCGAGCTCGCCGCCGAAGGCGACTCTTGCGAAGCCGACGCCCAGGCCGCCTTTGCCTGGGGCGTGGACGGAGTGGACAAGGCCGTTGGCCACGGCGCGCCCCATGGCGACGAGCGTGTCCCTGGCGCGGTCGATCGCGACGGTGGGCACGCGGTTGCCGATGGCGTCGGGCTGGCCGGCGCGCTCGGCGAGGTAGCGGGCGTACTCGGATGCGCCGAGCTCGCCGCGGGTCTCGCCGACGATGTAGACCAGGTCGCCCGGCAGCTTGGCGTCGAGGGTGACGGCCTTGCGGACGTCGTCGATCCTGGCGATGAGCGAGAAGAGCAGCGTGGGCGGGATGCTGATCTTCACGCCGCCGCGGGTCGAGTCGTTCTTCATCGAGTCCTTGCCGCTGATGAGCGGCACGCCGAGGGCGGTCGTGACGTCGTAGAGTGCCTGGTTGGCGCGGACGAGCTGGGCGAGCTTGTAGTGGCCGTCGGGCGTCTTGGCGCTCTGGACGGGGTCGGGCCAGCAGAAGTTGTCGAGGCCGGCCATGTGGTCGAGCCTCGCGCCGGTGCCGACGGCGCGGCGGACCGCGAGGTCGATGATCCACGCGACCATGTGATAGGTGTCGATGTCGCTGAGCTGCGGGTTGATGCCCTCGGAGAGGACGATGCCCTCGACGCCCTCGTAGTCGATCAGCAGCACCGTCGCGTCGGACGGCACGTCGCAGCCGACGCCGACGAAGGGCTTGACGACGCTGAGGCCCTTGACCTCGTGGTCGTACTGGCGGGCCTTCTTCTCGATGGAGCACAGGTTGAGGCTGGCGAGCAGCTCGGCCAGGGCCTCGGCGGGCGGGGGCGCGGCCGCCAGGTCGGGCTCGGCCCACACGGGCGGCTCCCACACGGCCTTCAGCCGCATCCTGGGCAGCCCCTCGTGCATGAACGCGAGGTCCACGTAGGCCACCGTGCGGTCGCCGTAGCGGACGTGGAACTTCCCGCTGTCGTTGAAGGCGCCGAGCACGGTCGCCTCGACCTCGCGCCGTCGGGCCAGAGCCAGGAAGGCGTCGATCTTGTCGGGCGGCACGGCCAGGGTCATGCGCTCCTGGGCCTCGGAGACCAGGATCTCCCAGGGGTCGAGGCCCTGGTACTTGAGCGGGGCCTTCGCCAGGTCGAGCTCTGCGCCGCCGGCGGAGGTGGCCATCTCGCCGACGCTGGAGGACAGCCCGCCCGCGCCGTTGTCGGTGATGCAGGGGAACAGCCCGAGGTCGCGGGCCTCGAGCAGGAAGTCGGTCATCTTCTTCTGCGTGATCGGGTCGCCGATCTGCACGGCCTGGGCCGGGCTCTCGGTCCGCAGCTCCTCGCTCGAGAAGGTCGCGCCGTGGATCCCGTCCTTCCCGATCCGCCCGCCGGCCATGACGATCAGGTCACCGGGGCTCGCCTTCTTCACCTCGGACGGCTCGCCGCAGACCCGGCGGGGCAGGAGGCCGACGGTGCCGCAGTAGACCAGCGGCTTGCCGATGTAGCGCGGGTCGAAGATCTCCCAGCCCCGGGCGTAGGGGATGCCGCTCTGGTTGCCGCCGTCGATGACGCCCTTGTGGACGCCGTCGCGGATGCGCCGCGGGTGCATCAGGCCCTCGGGCAGCTTGCCGTCGTAGAAGGGCGAGCCGAGGCAGTAGCCCCAGACGTTGATCTGGAGCTGCGAGCCGCGCCCGGTGCCGAAGGGATCGCGGTTGACACCCACGATGCCCGTCATCGCCCCGCCGTAGGGGTCGAGCGCCGAGGGGCTATTATGGGTCTCGACCTTGTAGGCGAGGCTCCAGCGGTCGCTGAAGGCGATGACCCCGGCGTTGTCGTGGAACACGCTGAGCAGCCACGGGCACCGCTCGCGCAGGGCCTCGGTGGCGCCGCGGATGTAGGTCTTGAACAGCGAGTCGATGACCATGTGGGCGGGGCGTCCCTGCCCCGAGTCCTCGGTGTAGTCGATGACGGCGTTGAAGATCTTGTGCTTGCAGTGCTCGCTCCAGGTCTGGGCCAGGAGCTCGAGCTCGGCGTCGGTCGGCTCCGGGCCGAGGCCGAGGGCCTGGCGCTCGGCGAGGCGGGCCGGGTCGGCGAAGTAGCCGCGGATGGCGTGCATCTCGGCCAGGCTCAGCGACAGGATGCCCTCGCTGGAGATGCGCATCAGCTCGGCGTCGGAGACCTGGAGGTCGTACGTCCTGACATCGGCCTTCTGCTCCCCGACGATGACGGGCACCGACAGGTCGGGCTCGGCGGCGGCCCACTCGGCGGCGCTCTGGACGCGGATCCGCTCGATCTGCTCGTTCGCCAGCAGGTCACAGCCGATGTGGTGGATGTCGTCGCGGGTGAGGGTCGGCGCGACGAGGAAGAACTGTGTTTCGGTGTAGACGGCCGCATCGTCGGCGAGCTTGCGGCCGACGATATCCTCGATGGCGGTCCTCGCGGTGCGGCCCACGTTGTCGGTCACGCCAGGCTTGAAGCCCACGGTCACCAGCCAGTCGAAGGGCGGCGCGTCGAGCCGGCCGACGGCGGAGACCTCGATGACGGGGTCCGTGAACTCCGCACGCACCGCCTCGACCTCCTCGGGCGTCAGCGCCGCGTCGATCTTGTAGACCGTCCGCGTCTGCGCGCCTTCGACGGCCATGCCGAGGAACGTGCGCATGCTCTGCGCCGCGCCGTCGCCGCGCGCGTCCTTCACGCCCGGCCGATAGCCGATCTCGATGCGATGGACCATGCCCGGCTGTCCTCTGGAATTGAGCCGCCCGCAGTATACCGAAATCGCCCCGCCGCGCAAGCCCGCCTTCGGGGCGGGAGTGGCGAGTGGCGGCGCTCGAGTGACGAGTGGGAGAGCGGCGTTGGCGGAGCGGGAGTTGGGCGCCATGGCTTGACTCTGCCACACGCACTGGCGTATGATCGGCCGGTCGCAGGGGACGGCGGCAGGACAGCAAACAAGTTCCTGTTGCGGAAAGTCCCGGTGCGGGAGGGCGAAGCTCCCGCTGAGCCGATTCAGGGGGCGAAGGGCGGCTCGGCAGGAGCCTCGCCCTCCCATTGGAGCGATCCGCAACAGGAACAAACAAGGAGGAGGCCAGACATGGCGGAAGGCGGGTTGTTCCAGGTCTCGGAGATCGTGCAGATGGCGATCGACGAGGAGCATAACGGCTACTTCTTCTACAATGCGCTGGCCGAGTGCGCCGAGAGCGAGGAGCTGCGCAAGCTGGCCACCATCCTCGCCCAGCAGGAGCGCGGCCACGAGAAGGCCTTCACCGACCTGCGCGACCATCTCGGCGCCTACCAGCCGCCCGAGACCTACCCGGGCGAATACGCCGACTACGTGAACGTGCTGGTCGCGGGGAAGACCTTCCCCGACGAGGAGGGCGCGGTGAGGCTCGCCCAGGAGGCGGGCGGCGATGTGGCGGCCATCGACTGCGCCATCGGCTTCGAGAAGAACACGCTGCTCTTCCTCGCCGAGATGCGCAAGCTCGTGCCCGAGAAGGACCGCGCGATGGTGGACGTGCTGATGGACGAGGAGCGTCAGCACCTGGTGGACCTGGCGGGCATCCGCGCGAAGCTGGCCGAATAGGGCCGGGGGAGGATCCCACGTCGGGTTCCCTCTCCCACCGGGAGAGGGAGTCGAGTCTGTTCCTGTTTGCACTTGGAGAAACGCCCAATGCTTCGGTCTGTCCTCGCGCTGATCCTGGTGCTGGCCGGCGCTGCCTCCGCGCTCGGGGGCGAGGGCACGGCGCGCGTCCAGCCGCCGGCCATCGACAAGCCGCTGGTGGCGCACTGGACCTTCGACGAGGCATTTGGCGAGGCGTGCCAGGACGCGAGCGGCAATGGCCACGAGGCCACCCCCGCGCGGCCGGCGTCGCTCAAGCGCGTGCAGGGCGTGTTCGGCGCGGCCATGGAGTTCAAGGGCCGGCACATGCTCAGGGTGGCGGGCAGGCCCGACTTCTCGAAGGTCGAGCGGATCGCGCTGTGCGCCTGGACGAAGCCCAGCGCCTTCGGGCGCTACAACGAGATCTTCCGCAAGGAGGACGGCGACCAGCGCGTGCTCTTCTCCTTCCAGGAGAACATGCACGTCCTGTCGCTCGGGCTCAACATCGGCGGCTACATCGAGTGCGACGCCCGCATCACGCCCAAGCAGGTGATGGACGGCCAGTGGCATCACTGCGCCGCGACCTTCGACGGCAAGACGATGCGGGTGTATCTCGACGGCCAGGAGATCGGCTCGCTGAAGCGGCCGGGCACGATCGCCGGCGGGGGCTCCGCCCCGGGGTGCATCGGTTCGTCGAACGGCGGCGAGTGCTTCCAGGGGACGATGGACGACCTGCGGATCTACGCCGAGCCGCTCACCGCGCAGGAGGTGGCGCGCATCTGCGACAGCGGCGCCGACGCGCTCCTGCGCCACCGCAAGGGCCTGGCTGAGCAACTCAAGGCGGTCTACGTCCCCCGCAAGTCCCTCGCCGCGACCCTCGCCGCCACGCGGCAGAGCCTCGTGGAGCAAAACGTCGCGCTGACCCACGACCTGGCGCAAGCCATCCTGCGCAAGCTCCGCGGCGCCTTCCCCGACGAGTGCGCCCGCTTCGCCCGCGGCGCCTACGGCGCGCCCCTCGCCTGCCTGCTCGCCAAGGACCGCGGGCCGGCCCTCCGCGAGGCTCAGCGCCTCATCGGCATGGCCACCGAGTACAAGCCGCTCACCGACGAGCAGTGGAAACGGCTGCCGCCCGACCAGCACGCCCGCTGGAAAAAAGTCGAGGCCATGGAGCAGCGCCTCACCGCGCTCGAGCAGCAGAGCGACCCCGTCCGCTTCGCCGATGACTGGATGCAGATCATCCTCACCGCCGGCCCGCACATCGAGGAGCGGCCCACCCAGCGCGAGGCCGTCGCCCCCTATCGGACGCCGAGCACGCCCCAGACCCGCGACCTCACCGCCGAGCAGGCCCGAGCGGCCCTCGAGCGCGACTGGCTCCACCAGGCGGGCAACCGCCCGACCCCCCAGCGCATCCGGCAGGAGATCGCCTGGGCACGCGAGATGGCCGCACGCATCGAGGCCAGCCATCGCGGCGAGGTGAACTTTGCCAAGGCTCTCGCCGCCCTCGCCGCCCTCGAGAAGCAGGCCGCCGCGCTCAAGAAGGATGACCGCGGCCTGTACTTCAAGGTCCGCGAGGTCAAGCGCCGCATCATGTTCGCCAACCCGGCCGTGGACTTCGACAAGGTGCTCTTCGTGGATATGCCCTACCCGGCAGGGTCCGAGTGGCCCCACGAGGCCCGTCACATGCTTGGCTACATGGCCGTGCCCGGCGGCCGCCTGCTCGTCCTCGAGGGGCTCTCCCCTGCGGGCCACCTGCGCCAGCTCATGCCCCAGCCGCCGCTGCACGGCTCCTTCTGGCGGCCCGATCTGTCGTGGGACGCCAAGCAGGTCGTTGCCAGCTTCAAGCCGCACAACGAGAAGGCCTTCCACCTCTACGAGATCAACACCGACGGCACGGGCCTCCACCAGCTCACGGGCGGCATCTACGACGACTTCGACCCCATCTACCTGCCTGACGGGAAGCACATCCTCTTCTCGACCACCCGCGGCCACACCTACGTGCGCTGCATGCCGCCGACCAACGCCTTCGTCCTGGCTCGCTGCGACCGCGACGGGAGGAACATCTACCTGGTCTCCCGCGGCAACGAGCCCGACTACACGCCCTCGGTGATGAACGACGGGCGGGTGATCTACACCCGCTGGGAGTACACCGACAAGCCGCTGTGGCGCTGCCAGAGCCTGTGGACGATGAACCCCGACGGCACCGGGGTCGCCGCCTTCTGGGGCAATCAGAGCGTGTGGCCCGACCTGCTCAAGGACGCCCGCAGCATCCCGGGGAGCCGCCGCGTGATGATCACCGGCAGCGCTCATCACAACTGGTTCGCGGGCTCCGTCGCCATCATCGACCCCGACAAGGGGTTCAACTTCCCCCACGGCCTCACCAAGGTGACCGCCGACGTGGCCTACCCCGAATCAGGCAACGGCCCCGTCGATCCCATCGAGAGCCCCCGCTACCACGCCAGCGGCCACTACGGCGCCTACTACTCGCCGTATCCGCTCAGCGAGACCGACTTCATCGTCTCGGCCAACCGAGGCGGCAAGTTCGTCCTCCTGCTGATGGACGTGGATGGCAACCGCGAGCTGATCTACGAGGGCACGCACAACATCTTCCACGCGCTGCCGCTCAAGCCGCGCCCGAGGCCGCCTGTCATCGAGGACCGCGTCGCGTGGCCCACCCGCGAAGAGCGTCTCAAGCCGCAGCCCGGCACCATCTACAGCAACAACGTCTACGAGGGAGCCCCCGAGGTGCTGCGCGGGAAGGCCCGCTACCTCCGCGTCCTCAACATCGACCGCAAGACCTACACCTACTGGTACAAGCGGCCCTACCTGTCCAGCGGCCCCGTGGTCTCCGCCGTCCAGAGCGAGGGGGTCAAGCGCATCATCGGCACCGTGCCCATCGAGAAGGACGGCTCCGTGCACTTCACTGCGCCGTCGGGCCTCGCGCTGCACTTCCAGTTGCTCGACGAGCGCTACCGCGCGCTCCAGACGATGCGCAGCTTCACCGGCGTGATGCCGGGCGAGCGGCGGGGCTGCCTCGGCTGCCACGAGCTGCACAGCGCGACGCCCGACGTGGGCGACAAGTCCATCGCCGTCTCCAAGCCGCCCCGGGCGATCACCCCGCCGCCGTGGGGCGACGAGACGGTCAGCTACCCGCGGTTCGTCCGCTCCGTCCTGGACAAGTACTGCGCCAAGTGCCACACCGGCGACGGCAAAGGCCGGGCGAAGCTCGACCTCACCCCGAAGCCCGGCCGCCTCGGCTTCGACCAGACCTACTGGCTCTTCACCGGCAATCCTGCGTGGGGCAGAGCCTACGTCATGCCGAAGAACCCGCCGCCGGGGTTCGGCATCGCCGACATGATCATGGTCGAGGGCTACCACCAGCGCGACCCCGTCGCCTACGCCACCCCCCCGCCCATGACCAAGCTCTCCTACAAGAGCCGGCTCATCGAGCGCGCCTCGAGTGGCAAGCACCATGGGGTGAAGGTCGATCCGGTGAGCCTGCGCCGGCTCATCGCCTGGGTCGATACCATGTGCCCCTATCGCGGCGTCGAGGAGGTGCGGGAGATCCCCGACCCCGAGTTCCAGGGCATCGACTGGCTCGCCATCCGCCCCCGCATCAAGACCGCCCCGATCATCATTCGTCCTGGGCCGGTGGACTGAGTGCTTCCCAGGGAATCCTCGCCGTACGGGAGCCGGGCTTCGCCCTGAAGGGCGAGACTCCAAGCGGCCTCCCGCGCGCAGGTGCCCGCTGAACCGGGGCGGCGGCCCTACTCGCGCGCGATCAGGTCCTGGTCAAACGACGCGATGGGGCCGGCGCACTGCCAGATACGCAGTCTCATCGATGCCCGCCGGCCGAGCAGCTCGTACATCTCGTCGCTGATCGACCGCAGCTCCTCCGCCGAGATCGTGATCGGCGGGTGCTTGAGCCCCACACGCCGGATCGGAAGGCCGGGGAACGTGCTGAGCAGCTTCGGCGTCAGCACGATCAGGTCGATGCTCGTGTCCCCCTCCTCCAGCATCGTGATCCGCAGCGGGTAGAAGAGCGAGGTGGTGGCGAAGCGGTACTGGAGCGGCTCGATGGTCGTCACCTTGGGACTCAGGCTGACGACGTCGAAGACGAACCAGCCGAAGCCCCCGCGAATGTAGCCCTCGACGATCGCCCGCAGCTTCTCCGGGATCACGGCCTTCGCCACGCCCTGCTTGGCCAGGTACTGCTCGACCCACGTGGCGAACCGCGCGCCGTCGAGCACCTTGGTCACGGAGACCTCGTGCGGGCCGATCTTCTTGTGGAACGTCACCATGCCGGCCGGCGCCCTTGCGTCCTCGGCGCCCAGGCTCCGGCCGCCGCGCGCGAGGTTCTTCGGGCGCTGGAGATGGCGGTTGATGATGGCTGTGGCCGTCTCGAAGGTCTTCAGGCTGCCTTTCTTGACCTTCGGCTCGGACGGCAGGGGCAGGACCTCGAGCACCTTGGTCTCGGCGGAGGCCCGCAGGTCGGTGCTCAGCAGGAGGATCTCCTCGGTGCCGTTCCACGCGATCATCGCCCGCTGGTTGGGCTCGAAGATCTTGACGTTCGGCCTGAACGGGATCGACCCGCGGTCGGCCCACGCCGCCGCGCAGCAGCAGACCAGCGCTGCGCCCCCAACTGCGCTCCATCGCTTCATCGCCTTGCCTCCTTACTCCAGGTAGTTGCGGGGGATGGGCTGGCCTTTCTCCACCTCCTTGCGATCGACCTTCGGCTTCGCCGGCGCCTCGGTCTTCGGTGCAACGGATGTCTCGGGCTTCAACGGCTCGGCGGCCGTGTCGGGCTTCGCGGGGGCCGCCGTCTCCGGCTTGTCAGGTGCCTTGGGCTCTGGCGGCGTCTCGGGCTTGCCACCGCAGGCCGCGATGAACAGACTGGCGATCAGCCCGACCAGGACCATCGCGGCCAGCGCGATCCAGCCCCCCAGCTTCTTCAGCAAGCGCCTCATCGTTCACCTCCGGCAGATACAGCCCGAACAGGGATTGCATCAGCTCGCGCAGCTCGGGCCGCGTCAGGCGATGCGGCACGATCCTGCGGCGATAGCAGTAGATATACCAGGCGCGGAAGATGCACAGGAACGTGAGATTGGGCCTCCGGCGCAGCAGCGGCCGCACGAGCCGCTCGAGCCAGGGGGCCTCGACGAGGACGGCGAAGAGCTTCTGGAGATTCTCCGTCTCGCGGCGTTCGGCGTCGGTCCCGTAGGTCAGGGGCGAGCGCAGGTAGTAGTTGCACTCGATCTGGTCGTAGCCGCCGTCGAAGAGGCCCATCGCCTGGGCGCGGCGGCCGAGCTCGGTGCCGGGGTAGGGCTGGAAGATCATGGCGAGGGGGTAGTCGATCTCGCAGCGCTGGTTGAGCCGCAGCGTCTTCCAGTCGGCCTCGACCCCGGCGCCGGGGAGCCCGACCATGTTGTCGGCCAGGATGCGGATCCCGTGGGCATGGAGCAGGCGGCAGGCCTCGACGATCTGCTCGTTCGTCATCGCCCGGCCGAGCACCTCGCGGCGGTAGGCCTCGTCGCCGCACTCGATGCCCATGTTCACGCTCACGCAGCCCGCCTCGCGCAGCAGCGCCACGCGACGCTCGGTGAGCAGGTCGGCGCGGACGTGGCAGTAGAAGGGCAGCCCGATCTCGGCGGCATAGTGGGCAGCGAACTCCTCGAGCCATTCCTCCTGCCACGGGAAGATGCTCTCGCGGAACTGCACGAACTCCAGCCGCGACGCCCGCCGCACCTCCTGGATCTCCGCGATAACGTTGGCGACCGACCGCACCCGCGGCTGGCACCAGGCCGCTTGGCCGTAGAGCTCGGCGTAGCCGCTGTTGAAGCAGTACGTGCAGCGGAACGGGCAGCCTCGGCTGACGAGGAACGACTTGACGGGGTAGTCGCGGCCCGCCGGGTCGCTCGCATAGCGCACCTCGCGGTCGGGGAAGGGGATCGAGTCGGCGTCGGTGATGAGCGGTCGCATCGCGTTGCGGCGCACGCCGTCGGCTGTCTTGACCCACAGATTGGGGATGTCGTCGAGCGGTCGCCCCTTGTCGATGGCCGCCGCGATGTCGAGGATCGCGCCCTCGCCCTCGCCGCGGCAGACGGCGTCCACCCCCTCCTCGTCGATCATCTCGGGGAAGAAGGTGGGATGCGGTCCGCCGAAAACCGACACGAAACGCCAGTGCCGCTTGAGCCACCGGTTCAGCCGCAGCAGATAGCGATGGAGCCCGGTGCAGGCGCTGTAGCCGACCAGGTCGGGCGCGAACTCCGCCATCACGGGCGCCAGCGGCGTCGTCCTGGCGCCCACGAGCCGCACCTCGTGCCCGGCCTGCTTGAGCAGCGCGCCGAGGATCATCAGCCCGTGCGGCTCAGCATTCGCGATGTTGCGGACGACGAAGAGCGCTCTCATGGCTGCCTCCGCGGCAGGCTACCCCTTCGGGTTCATGACCCGGCCGAGGAACAGGATGCTGCCACTGGGCCTGTGGCGGATGAGGAACAGGAAGGGGTGGTCGGCGCGGAAGACCTTCGGCGGGCGAGGCATGACGCTCTTGAGCTCCATCACCACGCCGGTGGCCGCCGCGGCCTCGGTGCCCTCTTCGTTCACGTCCACCACCGCCTTGTGGACCACCGCGCTGATGAACAGGTCGCTGCGGCCCGTCATCCCCGAGAAGTCGGCTCGCATCGTGAACGCATCCCGCATCCCCAGCGCCGTCAGGGTCGGCTTCAGGCCGAAGCTCGACTCGAGCTTGAACTTCGGCAGCATCACCACGACCTTCTGGCCCCGCGGCCTCAGCTCCTCCGTCACGAACCGTGCCGTGAAGATCTTCTCCAGAGCAGGCAGCCCGTCGTGGGCCCGCGGCAGGACGACGACCATGGACAGCTCGCGGCCCTTGTAGGGCAGCTCGAGCGCCTGCCAGTCCTTGGCCTCGGCGTAGCCGAAGCGGGCGGTCTGGCGCATCATCGGCGCCTGGACCTTTTCGCCCGTGGCCAGCGTGAAGGGCAGCTCGCGGGTGCGCTTGGGGTCGAACTGCGTGAGCCACGTGCCCTTGAAGTAGATGGCGTTGGTCAGGACCAGGCGGGTCAGGGGATTGAGGATGCCGGGCGGGATGAGCTCGGGGATCAGCTTGTTCGTCTGGTCAGCGACCCATCCGTTGATGGTGGCTCGGGCGGTCTCGGGCGACGTGAAGTCCACCCGCCGCAGCCCCGCGCCGTAGTGGGCGTTGTTGACGGCGAGGAACTCCTTCAGGAACTGGAAGTCCTGATGCCCCCACAGGGCGTTGGCCACGATGAGCTTCGCGCTCTTCTGCTTGCCCGCCTCGTTGAGCTGGCGGACGAGGCCGCCCATGGCGGCGTGGAGGCGGTCGCTGGGCAGGTCGAAATGGAGGGTCTTGGCCATCTGGTCGGCCGTCTGCCCCTTGGCGCCGGCGTAGGTCATGCCCAGCGCCGTCGAGATGCTGAAGGGCGAGAAGAACAGGTTGCCCTCCGCCTTGCTCAGCTCGCCGTAGAGGTCGATGGCGAAGGCGTTGTTGTCGCCGGCGATGGCCTTTGTGGCCTTGTCGATCGGCGCGGCACCCGCATGCCCGATACACAAAGCGCCGACCCCCAGAACACACGCGAGGATCCAGACAGACGCTAGACGCATGGCATGTCCTCCTGTGGCGAGACTCTCCCCATCGCCTTAGACGCGCGGCGCGTCCGCAGGTTTCCGTGGGAGCAGGATATCGCAGCGTCGCGCTACGGGTCCTTGGGCTCGCGGCCGGCGGCCCAGTAGATGCCGCGGGTGACCAGGCGCTGGAAGGCGGGGTTCGTCCACGCCGGCGTGCCGTGGCCGAGGCTGGTGTAGAACATGCGGCCCTTGCCGTAGTCGCGGACCCAGGCCATGCTCTGCTGCTCCTTGCCGCGGTCCATGTGGAGCAGGTGGCGCAGCTCCTTCTCCGCCTTGGGATGGTAGCGGTGGCGGTAGGTCTCGTCCTGGATCTCGAAGTCCGTCATGGGCTTCGTGATGGGGTGCTCCTTGTCGTCGATGACGAGCTTGAACTTGCCGCCGCCGTGCCCCGCGAAGCGGCCGCCGAGCAGCTCCCAGTAGGCGTCGGACTTCTTG
>CAZDNN010000084.1:10145-15289 GCA_964506385.1 uncultured Planctomycetota bacterium | reverse complement strand
ACTATTCAGCCGCCTGAAGTGCCGCCGAGCCGCCGCAGGCGATTGGCACGCTTTTTGACACGTCCGAGAGGTGAGGGCGAGGCAGAAGGAAGGTCTCCGGCACCGCCCTTGTCTGCCGAGCTGGCCGTATGAGGAAGCCAAGGCCTGCGCCCCCCTGGAGCAGGCTTTTCTGCCTCGCCCTCTGAGAAAAAGACAGCGTGCAAAAAGGCGTGCCAATCGTCTGCGGCGGTGGGCCCACACTTCGCTGAAGTGTTAGTCCTCGCCGAAGACCTCGGCGGTGTAGACTAGGACCTCGGCCTCGCCGGTGCGCCAGGCGTCGGGCGGCAGGCCGGCTTTGTGGGCGCAGCAGGAGGAGAGGAACTGCTCCTTCGTCATGTGGTGCTCGGTGGCGACCTGGGGCAGGTAGGTGCCGCCCCGCCCGCCAGGGCCGCGGACGTAGATGCCGTGGACGCCCAGCTCGATGTCGAGCGGGTCGCCGATAGGCGCCATCGGCGAGAGCACGGAGATCTCGATGCGCAGGTCGGGCACCTCGTCGGGCGTGATGGGGTCGCCAAAGAACCGGTAGTCCCGCGTCGCGGCGGCCTCCGCCATGGCCGCTACCACCTGCCAGAGGGGCTCGTCGGCGGTGAACTGGCCGATGCACCCGCGCAGGCGGCCGCGGTTCTTGAGGGTCACGAAGGCGCCGCGGTGAGCCTGAAGCTCGGGCTCGGCGGCCTCGAAGTCGGGCCGCGGCTCCCTCGCCACGGCGGCCTCGACGCTGCGCCGCGCGATGCCCAGCAGCGTCCGGCGGCTGTCCTCACTAAGCTGGTCGGCCATGAGAGCACCCTCCCAGACACAGGGAGTCGGGCAGGCTCAATGCAGGCATTGTAGGGCAGGCGGTCGCGGGGCGCAAGCCGTCGGGCGCGCTACTCGCCTTCGGCCTCGGTCTCATCGCCGGCAGGCTCTTCGGTCTCCGCGTCGTCCGCATCGAGATCGATGTCCTCGGCGCCGCCCTGGTCCTCGTCCTCATCTTCGTCGCCGTTCTCGACGACGCGGCCGACGGCAACGAGGCGGTCGTCGTCCGCGCAGTTGATGAGGGTGACGCCCTGTGTCTTGCGACCGATGGCGCGGATCTGGCGAACGGGCGTGCGGACGATCATCCCGTTGGCGGTGACCATCATAATCGAGTCGTCGTCATAGACGGTGAAGGCGCCCATGACGTTGCCGTTGCGCTCGGTCGTCCTGATGTCGATGACGCCGTAGCCCCCGCGGGCCTGGTAACGGTACTCGCCGAACTCGGTTCGCTTGCCGAAGCCGTTCTCGCAGACCGTGAGCAGGGTGCCCATCTCCTCGACCACCGCCATGCCGACCACGGCGTCGCCCCGACGCAGCTTGATGCCCTTCACCCCGCGGGCGTTGCGCCCCATGGCCCGGACATCGGATTCGTGGAACCGGATGGCCCTGCCGTTGCGGGTGGCCAGCACGATCTCCTGGTCGCCGTTGGTGAGGCGCGCGCAGATGAGATGGTCGCCCTCGCGGAGCAGGATCGCAATGATGCCGATCTTGCGGGGGTGGCCGAACTTCGCCAGCGGTGTCTTCTTCACCAGCCCCTTCTCGGTGGCGAAGACGACGTTGCGGCCGTCGAACTCCCGGACCGCCAGGCACGAGGCGATGCTCTCGCCCCGCTTGAGCTTCAGCAGGTTGGCGATGGACCGTCCTCTCGACGTGCGGCCGAGCTGCGGGATCTCGTAGACCTTCCGCCAGTGCACGTACCCCGTGCTGGTGAAGAAGAGCAGGTAGTCGTGGGTGGAGGCGATGAACAGGTGCTCGATGAAGTCGCCTTCCTTCATCGAGGCGCCCGTGATGCCCTTGCCGCCGCGGCCCTGCTTGCGGTAGGTGTCCAGCGGGATGCGCTTGATGTAGCCCTCGTGGCTGAGGGTGACCGCCATCATCTCCTCGGCGATGAGGTCCTCGCGATCGAAGGCGGCGGGCTCGTCGGTGATCTCCGTGCGGCGCTCGTCGCCGAACCGCTTCTTGATGTCGAGCATCTCCTGCTTGATCAGGTCGCGGACCCGCGCGTCGCTGGCGAGGATGGCCTCGTAGTCGGCGATCTGTTCGAGCAGCTTGCGGTATTCCTCTTCGAGCTTGTGGCGTTCGAGGCCCGTGAGGCGCTGTAGCCGCATCTCGAGGATGGCGGTGGCCTGGCGGTCGGAGAGCTCGAAGCGCTCGACGAGCTGCGCGCGCGCCGTCTCGACGTCGGGCGCCTTCTTGATCAGCTCGATGATCTCGTCGATGTGCGCGAGCGCGATCCGCAGCCCCTCGATGATGTGCGCCCGCGCCTGGGCCCGCTCGAGGAGGAACTGGGTTCTGCGCCGGATGACCTCGATCCTGTGGCCGATGAAGCACTCGAGCATCTGCTTGAGGTTCAGCGTCCGCGGCCGGTTGTCCACCAGCGCGATCATGATGATGGAGAAGGAGGTCTGGAACGGGGTGTGCTGGTAGAGCTGGTTGAGGACGACGTGCTCGTCCTCGCCCCGCTTGAGCTCGACGACGAGTCGCTGCCCTGCTCCGCCGCTCTCGTCGCGGATGTCAGCGATGCCGGGGATCAGCCCCTTGTTGGCGGCCTGGACCATCCGCTCCTTGATCGCGGTGCGGGTCACCTGATAGGGGATCTCGGTGATGACGATGAGCTTCTTGCCGCCCTTGGTCTCCTCCGTGTGGGCGCGGCCGCGCACCTGGATGATCCCGCGCCCCTGGGTGTAGCCGTCGATGATCCCGCGCTGCCCGCACACCACCCCGCCCGTCGGGAAGTCAGGGCCGGGCACGATGCGGATCAGCTCGACCAGTGGCACCTCCGGCTCTTCGAGCACCCGGATGATCGCGTCGGCCACCTCCCCGACGTTGTGGGGCGGGATGCTCGTGGACATGCCGACCGCGATGCCCGCCGCGCCGTTGCACAGCAGATTCGGGAAGCGGGCCGGCAGGACCGTGGGCTCGAGACGGGTCTCATCGTAGTTCGGCACGAAGTCGACCGTGTTGTACTCGATGTCGGCGAGGAGCTCCATGGCGGCGGAGCTGAGACGGGCCTCGGTGTAGCGCATGGCCGCCGGCGGGTCACCGTCGGCCGAGCCGAAGTTGCCCTGCGCATCGACCAGTGGATAGCGGGAGCTGAAGCTCTGCGCCATCCGCACGAGGGTGGGGTAGACAACCTCCTGGCCGTGGGGATGGTAGTTGCCGGAGGTGTCGCCGGCGATCTTCGCGCACTTGCGATGTTGGGAGCGCGGGCCGAGATTCAGGTCGTTCATGGCGACCAGAATCCGCCGCTGCGATGGCTTCAGCCCGTCCCGCACATCGGGCAGCGCGCGGGAGATAATCACGCTCATCGCATAGCGCAGATAAGCGTCCTTCATGTCGTCTTCGATCGCGATGTCCAGGATGCGCTCACCGGGCTGGGCCATGGTCGGATCGTTCCCCTAGCGTATGGTCATAAACAAAGCAGGGACAAGCGCTTGCATCGATGCGAAGCCGCGCGGCCGGGTGGGCTGCCCAGGCGGGACCCCGACCGCTCCTGCAACGCCCCCCATTATACCATTTCCGGGCCTCTTAACGCAAGCTGATTTGTGGACTTACGTCGTAGAACCAGGCCCCTGAGACACCCCCGAGGCGCCGCCGCCGCCCCAGGCCCCGCGCAGCCGTCGCAGCCAACGGCGCAGACACCGCAGCTCCTTGACTTACCGAAGGCTGCCGCCTATAATCCCATGGTCCGCCTCCTCTCATCCACACGCTTCCGGACGCGTCCGCTCTGGCGGCGCCGAGCGTCCTGGGTCCGGTGGAGGACTCGCGATGCCCCAGCTCCAGGTTCAGGTGCGCCGCTCGGTGGTCGGCGACGACATCCACGTGGTGTGGCTCACCCTCGATGGCTTCCTCGATGCCTCGACCGTCCTGTCGTTCGAGAACACCCTCGAGGTGCTCCACAGCGACGAGCGCGGCGAGATCGTGCTCGATCTCGGCAGGCTCCTCTACGCCAACAGCTCGGCCATCGGCACCATCCTCAACTACCGCAACCTGCTGCTCGAGGCGGGCCGCGAGCTGATCCTCGTGAACGTCCATCCCCAGGTCCAAACGACCTTCGACCTCCTCGGCCTCTCCGCCGTAGTGCCCTGCCTGCCCGACGAGGCCGCCGCAGCCGCCTACCTCCAGAGCGCGCCCGCCGGCGACCGCGACGCCGAGCGCTTCCGCCGCGGAGCAGGCCCCGCCGAGGCCGACGACGAGGAAACCCGCGCCGTCGAGCCCATCCAGTCCGTCGAGCCGGCCGAGTGCCACGTGATGATGATCGTGCCCGAGGAAAACCGCTTCACCGACATCATGCGCCAGCGGCTCGCCACGCCCCACGGGGTGTTCCGCATCGTCTCCGACTGCACGGAGGCCCTCCACGTCTTCGACGACATGCATCCCGACCTCGTGGTGCTCGAGGACCCGCTGGCTGGCTCCGACGACTTCGTATGGCGGATCAAGACCGAGCGCGGCAAAAGCATCGTCCCCATCGTCAAGCTCTACTGGACAGGGACGAACCTCGACGAGCGCAAGGAGTTCAGAGTCTGGGAGGACGACTTCCTCGTCGAGCCCTTCGAGCTCATGGAGCTCTTCGTCCTCTCCGAGCGCGAGTTGCGGCGCATCCCCGAGGACCGCAAGGTGCTCCTCCACCAGACCCACTTCGAGTTCCGCACACGCGAGGAGAACCTGCGGCGGGCGAACGACCTGGCGGCCAGCTTCTTCCAGAAGGCCGGGCTGAGCGGCGAGGCCATCACCCAGCTCGCCGCAGGCTTCGCCGAGGCCCTCGAGAACGCCGCTCGCCACGCCCACGCCTACGACGCCGAGAAGTGCATCGACGTCGTCTTCCTCCTCGACCGCGAGAAGCTCGCCATCACCGTCACCGACGAAGGCCCGGGCTTCGACTGGCGTCCCCACGTCGAGCAGGCCGCCGCCGCCCCCATCGACTCCGCCCGCCTCCAGCAGCGTCGCGGCAAGCTCGGCGGCCTCGGCATCGCCCTCATGCAGCGCTGCTGCGACGAACTCCACTACCTCGACGGCGGCAACGCCGTCCGCCTCATCAAGCGACTCTGACGGATGACCGGGCAGGGAGACCCCCGCTGAGCACGGACGCC
>CAZDNN010000084.1:8191-10045 GCA_964506385.1 uncultured Planctomycetota bacterium | reverse complement strand
ACTCCGAGACATACCGCCAAGGGCCTTCGCACTGCCTGTCGGCATGCGGCCAGGGAAGGCCCCCGAGGCCCGCGGCAACCCCGCCCGGCCGGTCAAGCGACTCTGACGGATGACCGGGCAGGGAGACCCCCGCTGAGCACGGACGCCTTCCTCCGTCACGCGCGTCCCTGAGCATCTCGGAGTTCAACAACTCCGAGACATACCGCCAAGGGCCTTCGCACTGCCTGTCGGCATGCGGCCAGGGGAGGCCCGCGGAATCACCTGCTGGCGCCCGTATCAGGGACTCCGAGGAGGGGCGTGGAGGGGAATCCGCTCCCCTCACTTCACCAATCGCATCCCATCGCCGTGCCAGAGCACGCGGAGGCTGTCCACGTGCCACGGTTCGCGGCCGATGGACGGGTCGCCCATCTCGACGAGATCGCCGGGAAGGAAGCGGAAGAGCACGACGGCGTGGGCGCGGCCGGGCTCCCAGCCCCAGTCGCGCACGTAGCGGACGTCGTCGGTCGCGCCGCGCTCGAGCACCACGTGCAGGATCACGGGGCCGGGCGGCCTGGCGCGCAGCTCGTCGAGGGTCCACTGGAAGACCTCGACATCGTAAGGCGTCCCGGCCGTCTTGCGCTTCAGGCCGCGGTAGAGCCCGAGGCGGGTCGTACCCCAGGAGCGTGTGAGGCACAGGCGGGCCATCTCGCGCTCGGTCGCAGCGATGCCGTGGGCTCTCAGCAGCGTCATCGCGTCCCCTGGCGCAGCACGTCGCGCAGGTCCACCAGCGCCACGGCGCCGTGCCCCGGGTGGCTGACGAACGCCGTGTCGCCGAGGACGAGCACCTTGATCGGCCCCTCGCGGACCATCCCGAGCGGCATGGCGGCGACCACCTTCCCCGCCTCGTCCAGGATGGCGAGCTCGTCGCGGTTGCGGACCGCCACGACCATCCTCTCGCCGTAGCGCGCGAGCCCGACGGGGTCGGCCCAGCGATGGCGGATGTGCCCCGGCTCGAAGGCGATGTTCGACACCACCTCGTGCGTCCTGCAATCGACGACGAGAATGCCCTTGACCGATTGGGACATGCCGACGAACAGGCGCTTGCCGTCGGCGGAGAACGCGAGGTCAGCGGCGATGCCGCGCTTCGTCCCCTCGTCGTCGCCCCATTCGGGCTGGTAGAGGTGGATGAGGTGCTCGAAGCGCCCCTCCGCGATGTCGTAGACGGCCAGGAATGGGGTCGGCCGCTGGATGCCCAGATAGAGCCTCTTGCCGTCCGGCGAGACGATGGCGGCCGAGCACCCCTTGCCCTGGCCCGTCGGAAGCTCGGGGTAGGCGACCTTGCGCAGCTCGCAGGTGGCCGCGTCGATGATACAGAGCGCCGGCTCGTCGTTGTGGCCGAAATAGAGGCGCCTGCCGTCCGGCGCCGCCGCCAGCGCGCCGCCGCCGCCCACAGGGAGCTTCTGGAGAAGCTGGCGCTTCCGCAGGTCGAAGACGAGCGTCGAGTTCGCGAAGACCTCGGCGACGAACAGCCTGTCGCCCGCGACGGCCAGTGCCCCGACGAGGTTCTTCGGGTCTCCTGGCAGCAGCGCCTCGAGCTGCTGCGTCTCGGGATCGACGATCGCCACGCCCCCCTCGGCACCGAACACGCTCACCAGCGCCTTCCCCCCATACGCCGCCAGCCGCTACGGGCGGCCGGGCACCCGCACCAGCACGGGCTTCGGAGCGCCCGCGCCTGGCCTCTCAGGAGGCCTGCACGACCAGGCCGACGCCAGCGCGATCGCGGCACCGAGACAGACAACGGGCAGTCGCCGCCACATGGCAATCCTCCGTCGAGTGTCGCACTCCGGCCGCCCCACTCTACCCCCGGCCACGACG
>CAZDNN010000084.1:0-8091 GCA_964506385.1 uncultured Planctomycetota bacterium | reverse complement strand
CCGCGTCAAATGGGCCAGGTTGGTCATCCGCAGGCCTGCCCTGGCGCGTCGGCGCTCTGGGCACGATGATGTCACACTTGACCAAGTGTGATATCTCCATCGAGCGTCGCACTCCGGCCGCCCCACTCTACCCCCGGCCACGACGCCGCGTCAAATGGGCCAGGTTGGTCATCCGCAGGCCTGCCCTGGCGCGTCGGCGCCTTGGGGACGATGGTGTCACACTTGACCAAGTGTGACATCATCGTCGAGACCCCGTCCCACGAGCCACCTCGGCCACCTTCCGACAGGGTCCTGCGCCACGATAGCGGCAAAGCACCCTGTCAGGGGCGATTCTCCCTCGTGAGCGAGCGCCACAGGAGGGCGACCCACCGGTGTTGCATATCGGGGGTTCTGTGCTGGGGGCACTTCCCGGTCCCAGGGCTACGGTCCGGTCGCCGCTGTGGCCTGCGGCCAGCGTTCTGGGAAGGGAATGCGATCGTCGGAGGGCTCGGGCTGCGGCTGACGGAACTCCTCGCCTTCGCTGTGCTGGGGCGCGGTCGGACAATTGAGGACGCGAGGCGCCGGACGTTGCTCTTCCCCTGGGCTCTGGGGGCCGCGTCGGGGACTCTCCCAGTCTGCGGAGGCACGTGGGGGGCAGCCTTCCGCCGCTGCGGCGGGGGAAGGGAAGGGGGCTGCGGGGCCCCCGCATGACGACGCCGATGGCCCCTCCTTGCTGAGCGTGAGACGGGCGGCGGGATACTGTCAATGGAGTGAAGCACACCGGTCGGCGGGCTGAGGATTGCGCGGGGGCATACCGAAACTGCGGGCGTGTCAGCGGCTCTTGCTCTTGACACACCGGCCTCGGCATGTGTATGCTCTGGGCGCTGGCAGAGGCGTCCCGAAGGCAATCCGTAGGAGGACAGTGCGATGGCCAAAATCTCGTTCATCGGGGCAGGCAGTCTCGTGTTCGCCAAGACGATCATGATGGACATCATGGCGACGCCGGAGATCCGCGAGAGCGAGATCTGCCTGATGAACCGCGGGCAGGCCAAGCTCGACCGCATCAAGGCATTCGCCGACCGCTGCGTCGCCGACAACGATCTGCCCACGAAGATCACCGCGACCACCGACAAGCGCAAGGCCCTCGACGGCGCCGACTACGTCGTCCTCATGTTCGACACCGGCGGCCTCGCGGCCTACCAGCACGAGTACAAGATCCCGATGAAGTACGGCGTGGACCAGTGCATCGGCGACACCCTGGGGCCGGGCGGCGTGTTCCGCGCCCTGCGCACCATCCCCGTCGTCGTGGACTACGCCCGCCTGATGGGCGAGCTATGCCCCGACGCGCTGCTGCTCAACTACGTGAACCCCATGGCCGCCGTGTGCTACGCCCTCGGCGAGCACTCGCCCGTCCCCTTCGTCGGCCTCTGCCACGGCGTGCAGACCACCATTGACCTCATCGCCCACGTCCTCGGCGAGCGCAAGGAGGACCTCGACTACCTCGCCGCCGGCATCAACCATATGGCCTGGTTCCTCCGCATCGAGAAGGATGGCCGGGACCAGTATCCGAAGTTCCGGCGCCGCTGCGAGCGGCCCGAGGTCTACAAGATCGAGAAGGTCCGCATCGAGACCATGCGCCACTTCGGCTACTTCATGACCGAGAGCACCGGCCACCTGAGCGAGTACCTCCCCTACTTCCGCAAGAACCAGAAGGCACTCGACACCTACTGCGACGAGCCCGCCTTCGGCGGCGAGAGCGGCGCCTACTACAAGTATGCCACCGCCCTCGCCAGGAAGTTCAAGAACATCGATCCCCTCGAGCTCGAAACCACCGAGCTCCCGCCGCCCAGCGCCGAGTACTGCACCCACATCATCAAAGCCCATCAGACTGGCGTCCCCTTCCGCCTCAACGGCAACGTCCGCAACGACGGCCTCATCGACAACCTCACCGCAGGCTGCTGCGTCGAGGTCCCCTGCTTCATCGACACCATGGGCATCCACGCCACCCGCGTCGGCAGCCTGCCCCCACAGTGCGCCGCCCTCAACCAGACGAACGTCACCGTCCAGGGCCTCGCCAAGGAGGCGGCGCTCACCGGCGACCCCGAGCTGGCCTTCGCCGCGTGCGCCCTCGACCCGCTCGCCTCGGCCGTCTGCACGCTCTACGAGATCCGCGAGATGACCCGCGACATGCTCGCGGCGCTCCGCCCCTTCCTCCCGCAGTTCAGGGGACGCAAGCTCGCGGCCCGCAAGCCGGTCAAGGTCACCGCAAAGACGAAGGGCATCGAAGCTCCCCTCGACCCCGCCCTCGCCATCGGCAACCGCTTCGGCCAACTCGCCGAGATGAAGGTCAGGCGGAGCAGGAAGCGGAAGAAGAAATAGCGGAGGGATGAGGAGATTGGTCTTCGGGGGAGGGAACCCTTCTGGCCGAAGAGGTACCCTCCCCCAAGCCCCCTCCCTCCGAAGACTCCTGGGAGGGTCCGCGGGAGGGCGAGGCTCCTGCCGAGCCGCCCCGTCAAGGGGGAGACACGACTCGGCAGCGGCCTCGCCCTCCCAGCCGTATGGCTGGCGGGCTTGATGGGAGCAGAACCGTGGGCAGGCCGCGAGCCAGGATGCCAAAGCTGTTCGCACGCCACCCCCGCATCGCCGGTGCGATGGTGCTCGTCCTGCTCCTCGCTGCGCTGCTGGTGAGCGAGTGGAGGCATCGGGCCGCGTTCCTCCCCGAGGAGGGGGAGGTGGCGAAGGTGGTGGACGGCGATACGCTGCACGTCGCGGCCTACGGGCAGACCTATAAGGTGCGGCTCATCGGCGTCGATACCCCCGAGGCATATCCCTCGCCGAAGCTCGACCGCGACGCGGCCCGCACGAAGCAGGACAAGGCGGCGATCGTGGCGCTCGGCAAGCGCGCCAGCGACTTCACACGGCGGCTCTGCCAGGGGAAGCACTGCCGCATCGAGTACGACCCCGCCAACGCCGCGCGCGCCCACCGCGACCGCTACAAGCGGCTCCTCGCCTACGTGTGGGCGATCGACGACGGGGGCGCCGAGGTGTTCGTCAACGCGGAGATCATCCGCCAGGGCTACGGCAAGGCCCTCACCGCCTTCGACTACGACGAGGCCCGCAAGGCGGAGTTCCTCGCCCTCCAGCGGGAGGCCCGCGAGGCCGGACGCGGCTTGTGGGATGAGTGGGGGCCGTAGCGGAGGCCGCCGAGGCGCTGCTTCGCGTCCTCCGTCGGCTGGGGCCGGGCTGTAGTCACCCTCGGTCCTTGGCCGCCTACTTCCTGCCCTTCTTCTTCGTTGTATTCCTTGCCCGTTTCTGCCGTGCTGCTTCGAGCGCGGCCGGGTCCATCTTCGGTCTCAGGTTTCCATCGCTGATGATCCAGCCGTTCCGGGCAGCCGGCGGGGGCAGCTTGGGCAGCTTGGGGATCTTCCCCAGTGGGGCCAGCGTGCTGGCCCATTCTGCGTGGCGCCTGGACAGGCGTTCCACGACGTCAGGGTGCTTGGCGGCGACGTCCCTCTCTTCCCGAGGGTCCGTCACCAGGTCGAAGAGCTGCCACGTATCGGTCTTGTACTTCCTGTAGAGACGCCAGTTCCTCCAGCGCACGGCCATCAGATGGCGGCGTTCCGCATCGTCGGGTTGGTTGTTGAGCCAGAACAGGTACTCGTGGGCGTCGCCCTCTCGTTGACCCTTGAGATAGGGCAGGAGGTCCACGCCATCAAGGTGCTTGGGAGCAGGCTTGCCGATGGCGGTTGCGATCGTGGCGTAGAAGTCGAGCGTGCAGCACAGACCGCCATACCTTCTGCCCTTCGACACGGTGCCCGGCCAGGAGATGATGGTCGGGACAATAGTCCAGCCGACCTGCTGGGTGCCTGTGCCCTTGCCGCCTCGGTACGGGGCGGACGTTCCGCCCTCAGCTCCGTTCGCGCCGTTGTCGCTGGAGAAGATGACGAGGGTCTTCTCCCTCAGATCGTGCTTCTCGAGCACAGCCAACAGCTTGCCCACCTGGTCGTCCACCGCGACGATCGCGCCAGCCAGTGGCTTGCGGTTCCCCTTGGCCGTGGTACGGCTCGTCAGCCTCGGGGGCGCTTCGCCGCTGGGCGAGTGCACGGCATGCGGCGACCAGTAGAGGAAGAACGGCTCGGCATTGTGGCGCTCGACGAACTCCACCATCCGGTCGCCTTCCACGTCGGTCAGCCACGCCTCCGTGCCATCTTCCCTCAGACAGAAGTACTTCGATCTTCTGCCCTTGCTCCTCAGCTTCCTTGGGCGTGCGGCCTGCTCCGCGGCGGTGTAGACCTTTGGCGGAGGGGCCTCGGCAACCTCCATGAAGCCGCGAGCCCACGGCCCTTGTGCCGTCGTGCCGACGTCCCACTTGCCGATCTGGCCGGTCACATAGCCGCTGTCCCGCATGAACTCGGCGAGGGTCGGCTTGTCCTCCGGGATCGGCAGCCCGCGCGACATGCCGTACTTGCCGAAGCGCCCGCCGTACATCCCCATCATCAGTGAGCAGCGGCTGGGGCAGCAGGGCGGGTTCGTGATGTACGATTGCGTGCAGACGACGCCTTCGGCGGCCAGGCGGTCGAGATGGGGCGTCGGGATGTCCTTACAGCCGAATGGCCCAATATCGCCGTAGCCCAGGTCGTCGATGAACATGAGGACGACATTGGGCTTGTCGTTCGCTGCCGCTTGCGCCGCGAGACCCGCCCCGGCCGCGGCGGCCCCGACACACTTCATGAAGCTCCTGCGGTCCACCCTTCCACCTCCGTTGCCAGATCTTCTCCGTCAGCTCCCTTCTTCGGGCAGCCGGGTTGCAGCCCACACGGTGCCGCGCACGAGGAGGGTCTTGAAGATATCGGCCGAGCAGCTTTCGGGGTTGTGGCCGAGGGCGTTGTAGAAGATGCGGCCCTTGCCCCAGGGCTTGACCCACAGCACCGGCATCGCCGTGCCTTTCCAGAGGGCCGTCGCCAGGATGGTGTTCCGCGGGTCGTAGCTCGTGATGTACTGCTCGTCGGTGACGCGGAACTCGTCGAGGCCCTCGGTGATCGGGTGCTCGACCTCGGTGACGCTGACCTGGTACTCGCGGTACCTCGGGTGGGTGACGAAGTAGCCGCCCACGAAGGCACGGTAGGTCGGGCTGTCGCGGAAGCTGTCCGCCGCCGAGTGGATGCCGACGTAGCCCTTGCCGCTCTCGACGAACTTCAGGAGGCCGAGGAGCTGGGCGTCGGCGATCTCGGTGACCGTGTGGTAGAAGACGATGACGTCGTAGGGGTCGAGCTCGAGGAGGCAGTCGAGATCGTCGTCCACCCGCGTGATGTCGAAGCGGCCGTCGGCGGCGAGCGCCTCCTGGATCTTGTCGCCGCAGCCCTTCCAGTCGTGGATCGTCCCGCCCGCGTAGACCAGGGTCTTGATCGTCGCCACGCCGCTGCCCCTTTGCACGAGGAGTGAGCGTTCCCTGCCGCCCGCTGCGGCTCCGCGCCACCATCCATAGCATGTCGGCCCCAGGCGCGCAAGCGCCCTTGAATCTCCGCGCCGTCCGCGTTACATTCGCATGCGGGCCGGGGGGAAGACGGGCGAAGCATACATGAAGGGCGTTCCGGGCATTCCGCACGCCTTCGTGGTTGACCAGAAGGGGAAGGTGGCGTGGCACGGGCACCCCATGGCCGGCATGGACAAGGTGATCGAGAAGCTCGTGGCCGAGGGCGGAGGCGGCGGGAGTATTGACATAGAGGGCATGGACCCGATCGACGCGGCGCTGACGCTCAGCACGAGCGACGACGTGGCGGCCCGCGACCTCGACAAGGCGCTCGAGCTGGCCCGCAAGGCCTTCGCCGACTCCGGCAGGAAGAGCGCCAGGGCTCTGGCCGCGCTGGCCCGCGTCCACTACGAGATGGGGCACCTCGACGTCGCCGCCCGCGCCGCCGAGGCGGCCGCCGGCCTCGCCACCGGCGACGAGGCCGAGGCTCTCAAGGCCACCGCCGCCTGGTATCGCAAGGAGCTCGCGCGCCGCCGCGCCGACGCCCAGGCCAAGTTCTGACCACCCGGGCTGGTCCCGCCGGGGCTGGTGTGGCAGCCCGTCATTGCGCCGGGGTGACGCGGATCGCGAGGAGGGCGGCCTGCGGGCGGACGATGCGGATGAACTCGCCGTCGGGATCGACGTCCGCGTGGGGCTTGCCGTTGACGGTGACGCGGCCGATGCGCTGGTTGCTCGGCAGGCGCAGGCGGAGGCGCAGCTCGGCGGGGAAGCCAGCACGGGGCAGCTCGATGGTCGCCTCGACCGCGTCGTCCCTCGGCGTGACCGTGAAGCCCACGAGGCCCCAGCGCGTGGTTGCGCGCCGGACGGCGATGCCCCCGCCTTCGCGAGGGCGACGAAGCCCGGCCGCTTCGGCGGGCGTAGGCGGCTTCCCAGGCGCCAGCCAGCGTCGCGGGGTGGCCTTGCAGAGCCAGAGCACGTCGGCGTCGGGCTCCTCGAAGACGAGCATCCACTTGACCATCAGCGGGACGACGAGCTGCGCGGGCACGCAGTAGTCGGCGACGTAGGGGCGGCGGGCGAGGCCGCGGATCGCCGTCTGCTCGTAGGCGGTGAAGGTGCCGTGCATGCGATGGAGCGCCAGGTCGCCGTAGAGGCCGAGCAGGAAGTGCTCGACGCGGTCGCGTCCGCCTTCGCGCCCGGCCGCCGCAGCCGGGGCTGCTTCGGCGGAGTCGGCCAGCAGCAGGCCGTAGGCGTAGCCGGCATAGGGCCAGTCGTCGAGGTGCCCGCTGAAGCGGGTGGTGCCGAGCATCTCGCCGCCGTGGGTGCGCCGATAGTCGATGATGGCGTCGGCCCACTCGGGCCGCAGGCAGCCGGCCGAGAGCATCTCGATCCAGTAGCGGTAGTTGGTGTAGCTGGCGAAGCGGTCCTGGGTCATTCGCGCGAAGGGCCTGTCGAAGCCGGCGACGGGCGGGACGAAGGGCGGCGTTGTCGTCCTGACGATGCTCTTCGCGAGGCTCGCGTCGATGTCCTTGCGGAGGGCGTCGGCCTCGGCGAGCAGCTCATTGCCCCGCCGCTGCATCGCCTCGTCGCCCATCGCGGCCAGGGCGCGCCCGATCTCCGTCCAGCCGCGCCAGGCCCACACGGTGCCCGAGTAGTGGAAGTCCACCTCCTTGCGGGTATCGGCCTCGGGCGCGCCGAAGAGCAGGCCGTGGCGGACGTCGCCGTCCGGGTGCTTCGCCAGCCCCTCGCGCCGCAGGCGGAGCAGGTGGCCGGCGATGGCCTCGATCTGGGGCATCCGCCGGCGTAGCCAGCCGCGATCGCCCGTGCGGCGGGCGAAGCGGGCGATGAGGTCGAGCATCTGGCCGTACTCGGAGACGGCGGGGCCGTAGTAGTCGAACGTGCCGTCGGGCTTCACCGCCTTGTCGAGATAGTGGTCGAGATAGCTGCGGGCGCGGACGACGTGGCCCCACTCGATGCAGGCGTTGACCATGCTGAGCGTAGTCGGCGGGAAGGTGGCGTGCTGCCTGGCGCCGTAGTGGCCGACGCCGTAGCGGGGCGTGGCGCCGACATACGTGATGAACGCGCGGGCCAGCGACGCGAGGCTGGCATCGACGAGCCGCCGCTCGGGCACGTCGATCGCCATCCCCTCGGCCAGGTCAGGACTATGATGGGCTTTGAGCTCGCGAATCGCCCCGTCCCAGCGGACGGCCAGGTCGTAGAGCGCCCCGAAAAAGGTCTCCGCGGAGACGGCTTCCGCACCGTCCGAGGTCACCCGGAAGCACTTCCGTTCGACGGCCCCGTCGCGACCCACGATCCTGAGCTGGACGAGCACCTCCATCTTCCGATGGGCGATGGTCCGACCGAAGGCGATCTCCTCCCAGCCGACGCCCCGCTCGCGGTCGCAGAAGCCGTAGTCGATGGCCGGCAGCCAGCCGCCGACCAGCCCGCGCCGCGCCTCCGTCGGCTCGCACTCGGGCAGATGGTCGCTCGGGTCGAACCAGGCCGCCTGAAGAGCCTTGACGCCGCCTGCGTTTCCGAACGTGCCCAGCCTGCCCTCCGTATCCACGATGACGACGTCGGCGGAGTCTTGCGTGGACAGGAACGTGTAGCCCGCCACGTCGGGCAGGAAGCCGGCGCAGGCCTCG
>CAZDNN010000083.1:0-15417 GCA_964506385.1 uncultured Planctomycetota bacterium | reverse complement strand
ACGACGCGGACGGGCGAGGAAGGAACCCCAAGAACCGGGGCCAGACTCGCCGGCATGTCCATGTGCCAGTCGGGGTCCAGCGCCCCCATGAGCACCATGGGCCCCCCCACGATCGCGCGGTTCACCACCGTCGGGTCCTGCTGGCGGACCATCGGCAGGGCCTTGCTCCGCGCGTCGCTCAACCCATCGGCGTTCACCGCGATGACCGCCACCTCCACCTTGGCGCCCGGCGGCGCCAGCTCCGCCAGCTCCGCCAGCCTTGCGTACACGGCCGCGCAGGCAGGGTCAGCCGCCGACCAGGCCGCCAGCACCACCACCTTCCCGCGCTGCTCGGCCAGCAGCGAGAGGAGCTCCGAGCCGTCGATCGCCGGCAGCACCGCCTGCTCGTCCTCCGACAGCGACGCCACCGTCTCGGGCTCATCGGACGACGAGCAGCCCGCGCCTGCCAGCGCCACCACCCCCAGCAGCACGACCCACCGCATGGCCTTCTCCTCCTGGCTATCCCGGCCGCAGCACCCGCCAGCCTAGCTCGGCGCCGCAGCCGTGTCAACGCCGACCGCGCCGAGACCATTGACGCGGGGGCTGCCGGCGGCTACAATGCGCGCGTCAGATGGCCGGGGCGATCGCTGGAGGAGCAGAGGACCATGCGACCGAGAGCACGTCTGCTTCCCTGCCGCGGCCCATGCGGGTGGAGCGGCTTCACCCTGATCGAGTTGCTCGTGGTCGTCGCGGTGATCGCCATCCTGGCATCGCTCGTGATGCCGGTCGTGCTCAACAGCATGCGCAAGGCGACCGCCGCCAACTGCACGAGCAACCTCAAGCAGCTCGGCGCCACGATGATCGTCTACGGCAAAGAGCACTCGATGCTCATCGTCACCTGCCGCAACGACTTCACACGATCCGGGACCAACGATCCCATCTACTGGCACCATACCCTCGAGCCCTACGTCGGCGACCGCGGCGTCTTCTCCTGCCCCGCGAAGGAATACGCCAGCGTCGGCTACGGCGAGAACTACCGCGTCCTCGGCGGCATCAACTCCGGCCTCAGCCTTTGGCACGCCTACCAGTCGATGGACATGGTCCGCAACCCCTCGGGCGCCGTCATCTTCTGCGACACTGCCTACATCATAAACCGCGACGTGCAGCCCCACGACTGGATCGAGCACCGCAGCGCCGTCCTGCGCGGCTACTGCCGCGCGCGCATCGAGAGCTACACCGCCTACGACTCCGACCCCTGGCGCGCCGTCGGACGCCACCCCGCCCACAAGGCCAACTGCCTTTTCTTCGACAGCCGCGTGGACCCCATTGACATCGCCGAGCTCTACGCCCCCATGTACGGCGAGCCCGAGTGCCTCATGGACAACCAGTGACCGCGGGAGACCCGCTGTCGCGGCACAGTTGTGAGATGCAGCCCAGAAGGAGTTCCCTGATGCCCCGACGTCGGTGGCTGGCCTTCGCCGGCGCCTGTCTTGTCCTGCTCCTCGTCGGCCGGCCCGTCGCGTCGGCCGGGGAGGCGAATGCCGGGAAGGCAGCACGCGATCGGGCGATGCTCCGCCGCCTCGACGCCCCCGTGCTCTTCGTCAAGCGCTTCAACCAGCAGGGCATCCACATCTACGACACCTTCTTCAAGTGGCGCCCCGGTGGCGGGATCTACATCCTCGAGAACCCCGCCGACCCGCCCGCGCAGCACCGCGTCCGCCCCCTGGTCGGCCCCGAGGCACCCGGCACACTCGGCAACGGCATGTACTGGGACCCGGATATCTCGTACGACGGCACCCGCCTGCTCTTCTGCTACAAGCCCTCGCATCCTGGGACGACGAGCATCTACGAGATCGGCGTGGACGGCAAGGGCCTGCGGCGCCTGACCGACCCCACCCCCTTCTGCGGCGCCTACAAGGGCAGCCACGGCGGCGTCCACGACGTCCAGCCCGCCTACCTCCCCGACGGCCGCATTATATTCACCTCCACCCGCCAGCACGGCCTCGTGCCCTGTGCGAACGAGGGGGTGAACATCCTGCACGTGATGAACGCCGATGGCTCGGGCATCCGCACGGTCTCGGTGAACAACGTCAACGAGTTCGACCCCTGCGTCCTGCCCGACGGCCGCATCCTCCACGGCCGATGGGAGTATGTGGACAAGACGGCCCTCACCATCCAGAGCCTGTGGACCATCTTCCCCGACGGCACCAACGAGACGGCCCTGTTCGCCAACAACATGGTCCACCCCGAGGCCCTCCTCGACGCCCGGCCCGTGCCCGACGCGCCCCACCTCATCGTCGCCTCCTTCACCCCCCACAACTCCCCGCCCCGCGGCTCCATCGGCCTCGTGGACATGCGCCGCGGCAAGAACGGCACCCAGGCGCTCGTCAACCTCGAGCACCCCAGCAAGCCCGACCACGACCGCGGCAACTCCTGCGAGCCCTGGCCCCTCTCCAAGGACCTCATCCTCTACAGCGGCATGCCCCGCGGCCATAAGCTCAATGCAATCATGATGATAGACCGCAGCGGCCACAGGCTCGTCGTCCATGCCGACCCCAAGATCGACTGCCATGACCCCATGCCCGTCAAGCCCCGGCCCATGCCCGCCACCATCGTCGAGAACGTCAAGGCCGGCCAGCGGACGGGCACCTTCTACGTGCAGGACATTTACGACGGCCTGGTGGGGCGCGGCGTCGAGCGCGGCGAGGTCACGTCGCTCCGCGTCATCGAGGAGACCTCGCGCGTCAGCCCCACGCCGGGCGGGGCGATGAACCAGACGTTCCTGATGAGCGGCGTGCTGGCCTGGAGCGCGAAGAACTACCTGGGCGTCGTTCCCGTCGAGCGCGACGGCTCGGCCTACTTCGAGGCCCCCGCGGGCCGGGCGATCTATCTCCAGGCCCTCGATGGCGAGGGGCGCATCGTCCAGTCCATGCGCACCTTTGTCCAGGCTGCACCAGGGGTTACACGCTCGTGCATCGGATGCCACGAGCACAAGTACACCAGCCCCGCCGTCGTCGCCGACCGCCAGGCCCTCAAGCGGCCACCCTCGAAGCTCCAGAGCGAATCCTGGGGCAGCGGCTTCATTGACTATCCCTCCATGGTCCAGCCCATCTTCGACCGCCACTGCGTCCGCTGCCACGGCGGCGAGCGCGGCTTCGCCGGCAAGCTCGACCTCTCGGGCGGCTGGACCGAGTACTTCACCATCAGCTACGAGAACCTCATCAGCCGCCGCGACACCCAGGTCACGGCGAGCCTGATCGCGGGGATCGACTGCATGAACGGGACCTCGTTGTGGTCCGCCCAGATCATGGCGCCCCGCACCCACGGCTCCGGCGCCGCCCCCCTGGCCAGGGCGCTCGTCAGCGGCCACAAGGGGCGAATCCCCAAGCTCACCCGCACCGAGCGCGATCTCATCCTCGCCTGGATCGACACAAATGGCCTGTTCCACGGCACATGGGACTATACGAAGCACGGCCCGAAGCTCAAGAGCTGGGCCGCCACCCGCAACGCACTGGCGGGCGAGATGCGCGCCGCAGGCTGCATGAAATGCCACACCCACTTCGAGGCCGACTGGTTCAACCTCCGCCAGCCCGAGCACAGCCGCATCCTCCGAGCCCCACTCGCCAAGAGCGACGACGGCCACGGCCAGGCCCTCTGCCGCGACCGCAAGATCGATCCACGCGAGCAGCGGGTCCGAGTCCTGCTCGGCGGCAGGTACCACCACGCCGTGCGCCCCATCGCCAGCTTCCGCGTCCCCGAGGCGCCGCAGCCCCAAGGCGAGCCCGAGCCAGTCGTTACGTTCGCCTCCACCGACGACCCGCACTACCAGGCCATGCTCGCCATCATCCGCGACGGACGCCGCCAGGCCCTCGCCGTGCCCCGCGTGGACATGCCCGGCGCCGAGGTCATCCCGGGAGAGCACCGCCAGCTCATCCCCCCGCCCATCCCCGAGCCGCTGCCCGAGTTGAGGGCCGAGGTAGATGCCGACAGCATCGTCCACCTCTCCTGGGAGCGGTCGGCCCGCACGATCGGCCTCGCCGCCGAGGTCCACCGTAGCGAGGCCCCCGGCTTCAAGCCCGGCGAGAAGACCCTCCTGGCCACCACCCCGCTGTTCGCGGCCACCGATGCCGACGCGCCGCAAGGCCAGCAGCACTATGCACTTGTGCTCTGCTCGACGGAGGCGCGGAGCGCGCCCATCCGCACCACCGTCACCGTCCCGCCGCCCCAGCCGCCGCCTGCGCCCACAGGCCTGAAGGCCGCGCCCTCTCCGGGCCGCGTCGAGCTGCGCTGGCAGGAGCCGGAGGGCAACAGCGTCCGCTACCACGTCTACCGCGCCAGGGCGGGCGCGAAGGACTTCCAGCGGCTGACCGCCGAGCCGACCCCGGAGCTGCGCTACGTGGACGCCTCGGCCCCTGAGGGCGTGAAGCACGCCTATGCTGTGCGCGCAGTCAACCGGCGGGGCGGCGAGAGCGCGTCGTGCGAGCCGGTGGTGGCGGCGCCGCTCCCCGAGGTCAAGGAGCCCATGTTCCTCGCCGCTTTCGCAAAAGGCTTGCAGGCCGAGCTTTACGGCGGCGGAGCTACACCCGGAAAGGCGTACGGCAAGGCCCGCGTGAGAGACGGGGCGCTCGACCTGCGGGGCGGCGGATTCGTCACCTTCCCCCACCGGCCCGAATTCGACCTCTCGCGGCGGATCTCCGTCGAGGTCTGGGTCCACTTCACCAAGGAAGCCCAGATGCCCGTCGTCGTGAGCTGCGGCCACTGGAACCATGCCGGCTGGTTCCTCCAGCGGATCGGCGGCGGCTGGCGCTGGCACGTCGGCGGCATTGACTGCGACGGCGGCAAGCCCGCAGTCTCCCGCTGGACCCATCTGGTCGGCACCTACGACGGCCAGACCTGTCGCCTGTTCCAGGACGGCAAGCAGGTGGCCGAGCAGCGCGGCGCCGCGATCCAGGCGCCGTGGCGGCGTCCCCTCCACGTCGGCCAGTACAGCGGAGGGCCTGGCCCGCAGTACCAGGTTCTTGGCTGGGTCGCCGGTCTCAAGGTCTACAGCCGCGCGCTGGCCGCCGCCGACGCCCAGGCCGCCGCGGGCAAGCCCCCCGCTCCGCGTAAGCCCTGACCCCGCCGTAAGATCGGAGGCGGAAAACGACTCCAGGTGTCTTTTCTCGCCCTCTTTGACCGCATCCTGACCGCACGCTTCGTCGAGCGCCCCAACCGCTTCCTCGTCCGCTGCCACGTGCCTCGGCAGGGTGTCGTCGAGGCATTCCTCCCGAACCCGGGCCGCCTCTGTGAGTTGCTCCTCCCCCACGCCACCCTCTACCTCGCCCCCGCCGCGCCGCCCCCACTCGGGAGGGCGAGGCTCCTGCCGAGCCAACCCCCAAGCCGCCCTCCCGCCCCGGCCGTCCGCAAGACCGCCTACACCGTCCTCGCCGTCGAGCGCGACGGCCAGCCCATCCTGCTCCACACCCACCTCACCAACCGCGTAGCGCGGCACCTGATCGAGACGGGTTGCATCCCCGGGCTGGAGGGCGCAGAGGTCGTCCGCAGCGAGATCCCGGTGGGCAACAGCCGCTTCGACTTCCTCCTAACTCACGCTGGCCGCGAGCTTTACGTCGAGGTCAAGTCGGTCACCCTCTTCGGCAACGGCGTCGCCATGTTCCCCGACGCCGTGAGCGAACGCGGCAGGAAGCATCTGCGAGAGCTATTCGCGCTTTCGCGCGAAAGCGCGAATAGGCCCCTCGTTCTGTTCCTCGTCCACACCGACCGCGTCCGCTGGTTCCTGCCCGACTATCACACCGACCTGGCGTTCAGCCAGACCCTGCTCGATGTCCACGACGCGGTCCAGATCCTGCCCGTCGCCGTCGGGTGGACGGCGGAGCTGTCGCTCGCGGGACCGCCGCGTCTGCTGGACATCCCGTGGGACCACCTGCGCCGCGAGGCCCAGGATCGCGGCAGCTACTTGCTGTTGCTGGAGTTACGGCGCGACAGGCGCATCGAGGTTGGCCGTCTCGGCCGGCTGTCGTTCCGCCGCGGTTGGCACATCTACGTCGGCTCGGCGATGCTGGGCCTTACGGCGCGCCTGGCCCGACACATCCGCCACCGCAAACGGCTCCACTGGCATATCGACCACCTCCGCGCCGTGGCCGATGCCGCGATCCCGCTCCCGATCCGCTCCTCGCGCCGTGAGGAGTGCGACCTGGCCGCCGACCTCTCGGGACTGTTCGATCGTGGCCCCATCGGCTTCGGCTGCTCCGATTGCGGGTGCCCGACGCACCTGTTCCACAGCCCCGCCAACCCCCTCACCTCGGTCCCCTTCCACGCGCTGCTCCAGCGCTACCGCATGCGGCCGCCCTGACTGCCGATCCGGATCGGGCATTTCGCGGTTTTCCTCAAGGGAGCCTCTTCCGCCATCGTCATCCGGCAAGACGCTGTGGGCCGCGGGCTCGGCCTCCCACGCACTCCGCTGGCGGCGTTCACCTTTCCCGCGGCAGGGCCGCCTTCCAGCCGGCGTGGAGGAGCTTGCTGAGCTCGGCGACGATGCCGGCGTGCGCGGGCCTGACGGTTGCGTTGTCAGCCGGGTGACGGCATTGTGGCAGGGTCAGCTTCGTGCTACGTCGCAGCCACCCTGTCCCCAGGTGACGAGAGCGTGCCCGTGGCGGGGCGCAGAGGATAATTGCGGACCTGTTTAGGTCCGCAATTATCCTCACTGGGCAACCTGCCAAGCCGTACGGCAAACGACGTGGAGCTCTGACAGCGGACCCGCTTATGCCAAGGCAGAAACCCTTTGACATCCGGTTGGCTGAGCGGTACGCTGGGGATGATGGGCCGGGCCAGATGGGCTGCTTCGAGGAGATCGGTTCCCATGGTGCGTTGTGTCTGTGCGGTGGCTGTGGCCGTGTGCCTGACGGTTCCCGTGCTCGCGCCGCTGGGGTGCGCGCCGCAGGCCGAGCGGGTGGTGCGGCCCGCCGAGGAAGAGGCCGATTACGACTGGTACAACTACGATCTGGCGAAGAAGCCCTGGCAGAGACCCGACACCACGGCTAAGGACGAGCCTGCGGGTCTGAACGGCGGCTACACCGCGGACCAGAAGTACATGCTCTACGGCCGCAAGTTCAAGGTCTCCACCAAGAAGCACGACCGCGACCTGATCTCCGAGATGATCTGGGCACGCGAGAAGAACCGCAAGAAGTGACCCCCACCGCCACACCCGACGTCTGCCTGTGACGACCGCGACTGTAAGCCGTTGCTCCGCAAGCCGTTGCATGTCCTTAGGGTGCCTGGCGCCTTTCCAGCCTGCTCGGGCGCGGGGCTCCCGGCGGGAGAGGGCCGGGGAGGCGCTCTGGCTGTGAGGCAAGGGGGGCTTGCATTCACGCCGCTCGGCGGCATACTGGGGGCGGCCGCGTTCGATCCCGACGCCGTGCCGGTCGCCGGGGTCTTCGAGCACGAGCACGATGAGAGGACGCGTCGTCTCGCGGGATCTGGACGTCCCGCCCGAGGGTCCCTCGCTGAGTAAGGGGCAAGCCGATGGCCGATGAGCTGCTGGTGGGTGCGGCGGAGGCGTGCATCACGCCGCCCGTGGGCACGGGGCTGGCGGGGTACTTCCACAACCGCGTCTCGACGGCGGTGCGCGACGACCTGTTCGCCAAGGCGCTGGTGGTGGAGCAGGACGGGACGGCGGTGGCGATCGTGGCGTGCGACCTGATCTGCATCGCCGGGGAGCTGGGCCGCGCGGCCCGCGCCCGCGTCGAGGCGCGCGCGGGTATCCCCGCCGCCCATACGCTGGTCTGCGGCACCCACATCCACACGGGGCCGGACACCCGCCAGAGCCGCATCGCGCCGCGCAACGAGGAGTGGTTCGCCGCGCTGCCCGACAGGATCGCCGACGCGGTCTGTGCGGCGCAGGAGGCCAGGCGGCCCGCCACGATGTTCGCAAGCCGCGTCCACGAGGAGGGGCTGGCCTTCCACCGCCGCTTCCGCCTGCCCGACGCCTCCGAGGTCTTCGGCACGGGCCACGGCGAGGTGGTCGGCCCGGCGGGGCCGACGGACCCCGAGCTCCAGGTCATCGGCTTCGCGAGCGAGGTGGGCGAGCCCTTCGCCATCGTGTCCAACTACGCCCTGCACATCGACGTAATGGGGGGGACGGAGATCTCGGCGGACTATCCGGGGGTGATGACGGAGGTGCTCCGCGGCGTCTACGGCGACGGCCTCATCCACCTGTTCCTCAACGGCGCGTGCGGGAACATCAATCACGTGCCCTATCTGACCGACTCGCACGTGCCGCGCGGCGGGCCTGCGAAGGTGCGGCAGATCGGGCGGGCGCTCGCGGGCGCCGTGGTCAACTGCCTGGAGAAGGCGCCGCCGAGCCGCACGACGGGGGTGGCCGTGGCCCGCGAGATCCTCTCGATCCCCTGGTACCCGCTCGACGGGCGGGTCGAGCGGCTGGTCGGGGAGGCTAAGGGGAAGGAGGAGCCCTCGACGTTTGACCGCGCGTTCATCCAGCGGGTCGAGAGCTACGACCGCGACGGCGGGCTGGCCGACGCCGAGGTGCAGGCGCTGCGGATCGGCGACGCCGCGGTCGTCGGGATCCCCGGCGAGTACTTCGTCGAGTGGGGCCTCGAGATCAAGCGCTGGTCGCCCATGGCCTTCACCCTGGTGGCGGAGCTGGCGAACGACTGGCTCGGCTACATCCCGACGTGGGAGGCGCTCGAGCGCGGCGGCTACGAGGCCACGCCCATCCTCAGCACCCAGCTCGCCCCCGGCGCCGGCCAGCAGCTCGCCGACGCCGCCTTCCGCCTGCTCCGCAGGCTGCATGACTAGGGGAGCTGGCGCGCAGAGGGCCGCCGGCGGAGCGCCACGGTGTCTCTGCGCCGCCCTCTTCGAGGGCTTGGGTGATGCGGCTGCGTGTTCCCAGGGCTCCTTTCAGTCGCCCTGGGCTACGTCTGCGCCGCCCCCGTTCGGGGGCTGGGTCACTCCTGCTGGGCGGGGCAGGACGAGGCTGAGGAGGAAGCCGACGCCAAAGCACCAGAGATTGCCGATGACGGGCCAGAGGAGGAAGCTGATCTTGCCGCCCGTCACGGGATAGGTGACGGCGAAGGTGGGCGAGATCTGGATGAACCACATCATGGCGAATAGCACGAGGTAGCTGGTGACGAAGCCGATCCCCGCGGCCCACTTGTTGACCTTCCTGGGGAGGAACGCCAGGGCCATGAGGCCGAGCACCCCGTTGGTCGAGATCCCCATGATCTTGCCCCAGACGATCTGGGCGGTGGTGATGTTGATGAACAGGATGGCCATGACGGTGCACAGCACGCCCCACAGGATCGTCAGCCACCGCGCGGCATTGAGGTAGTGGTGGTCGCCCGGCTCCTCGCCGCGGAAGCGGCGGTAGAAGTCCTCGACGCAGACCGTCGAGCTGGCGTTCATGCAGGCGTCGATGCTGCTCATGGCCGCCGCGAAGATGGCGGCGATCACCAGCCCAGCCAACACCGGCGGGAGAGTGTTCGCTACAAAGTAAGGGTAGATCGAGTCCGCCCGCCCGTTCGCGATCAGCGCCGCCACCGCGGGGTCGGGATTCGCCTTGTAGTAGACGAACAGCGCCGAGCCGATGAAGTAGAAGAGGAAGCCGAGCGGGATGTAGCCCAGGATGGCGATCCAGACGCTCCGATTCGCCTTTTTCGTCGAGGGCGTGGTCATGTAGCGCTGCGCGATGTCCTGCTGGGTGCCGTAGATGCGGATCGTCTGGAAGATGGTCTCGAGGATGAGCCAGATGGTGATGAGCTTGGTGACGTCGAAGCCGGGGGCGATGATGCGGAACTTGTGGTGCTCGGCCGCGATTCGCGCGAACTCCCCTGCCCCCGTGCCCACGAGCACGTAGCCCACGCTCACCGCTGCCCCCGCCACCATCACGATCGCCTGCGCGAAATCCGTCCAGATCACCGCCTCCATCCCCCCCATCACCGTGTAGACCGTCACCACCACGCCCATTACCACGATCGTCGGCAGCAGCGGCGCCCCAGTCACCATCGAGAAGGCAAGAGCCGGCAGGAACAGCACCAGGCCCATCCGCCCGATGCTGAACAGGATGAAGCAGAACGACGCCATGAGCCGCGACGAGATGTGGATCCTGTCCTCGAGGTACTGATAGACGCTGATCACCCCCGCCTCGCGGTAGCGCTTGAGCACGAAGCGGGTGATGACGAAGGCCGTGAGGATGAGGAACGGGAGCTGGATCGCATAGGTCCAGTCGAGCTTGCGGAACGACACGCCCGGCAGCGCCATCATCGTCAACGCGGACATGTAGGCCGTGAGGATGGAGACGCCGACGACGAACCAGTTGAGCCGCCCATCGGCGATGAAGAAGCTCCGCGTGCTCTTGATGCGCCGGCTTGTCCACCAGCCGATCCCGAGCATCGCCAGAAGGTAGAGGACCAGGACGGCGTAGTTGAGCGCTCCGAAGTCGGGGGAGGGCACCTCGATCTTCGCGACCTTCCACGACGGGGCCTCTTCGGTCTCGCCCTTCGTGAAGACGAAGGCCACGTCCCACGTGCCCGTGCCGACGCGCTCGCCCTCGGGGGTCTGCTCCGCGATCGACACGTGGGCCTGGGCCGTGGCCTTCTCCCCCTTGGGCGTCAGGTCGGCCAGGGAGTCCACGGACACCTGGATCGGCGTCGGGCGGTCGGGGTCGAGCGCCTCGTCCACGAGTTGCTCGCGGAGCTTCTTCTCGAGGTGTGCCTCGAGCGCCTTGATGAAGGGCGCTGGGTCGGGGCCGGCCGGCTGGGGCGCAGGCTCCAGCGCGGCGCCTCCGAGGCAGGGGAAGGCAGTGACAAGAAGGAGAAGCGACGCGGCGACGGCGTGACGGCGGGTCATGGTGAGGCTCTCCCATGGCGCGTGGCGGGACACGCGGCCACTATACTCCCATGGGCACGCGGCGCAAGCGCCTTGCAGAGGAGGTGGGTCCCTGGCGTTGCGCCGGCGGCGGAAGCTCGCTCATGGAGGACTGCCCAGGAGCCTGGCGACAGGCCCTGGGCAGCCGTGTGGTCGGGGCGAGTGGGCTAGCGCTCGTCGGTGGCGATGACGAGGCTGTTCCAGCGGCGGTGGATGCGGTTGACGAGGGGGCGGTTGGAGCGCTTGGCGCTCCCGACGTGGCCGTCGAGGTAGAGGACGTTGATGGCGTTGGAGTGGCGGAAGTCGAAGCGCTCGCTGTCGAGGTCGCGCAGGTTGCGCAGGCTCTCGCCGGCGCCGACGAAGGCGTCGATGTTGTAGACGGTGACGTAGTTGTAGCCGTTCCTCATTTCCTGCTCGTGCTGAGAGTCCTCGGGGTTCACCGCCTCGTCGTTGGGCAGGGCGGCGTTGACGTCGGTGAGCAGCGGGCGCTTGCTGTCGGGGACCTTCTGGGTGATCTCGCCGAGCTGGCGGTGCCTGTCGTACGGGTCGGTGGTATTCGGCCACTTGAAGGCCAGGAGCGGGCCGAAGTAGTCGTTTGTCCACCCTTTCTCGGGGCAGCGCCAGAAGGCGTTGGTCCGCTCGAACTTCGCCTCGCGAGCGCGCTGCTCGGTGCCGTGGACCTCGATGTCGCGGTCGTTGACGAAGGAGTGAAAGCCGCTGACGCACTCCTCGTGGATGATGAAGCGCATGTAGGTGAGGTGGCCGAGGCGGCTGGTCACGCTGCCGCCCTCGTGCCAGGCCAGGGGAAAGTACTCCTCGTAGTTGCTCAGGTAGATGCGGACCCCCTTGAACATCTGGCCTTCGGTGGCGCGGCACCGTGTGCTGCGCGCGGCGCGGCTCGCCTGGCCCAGCACCGGCAGCAGGATGCCCAGCAGCAAGGCGATGATGGCAATGACGACCAGCAACTCGACCAGCGTGAATCCACGCGTCCACCGGCGCAGCCAGACCATCCGGAGTCTCCTCGGCTTCGTGTGTATGACGTTGAGTGGGCTGGCGCCTTGCCGGGGTGGCGACGACTGGTCAGCCCCGCAAGCGTTCCCCCCTCCAACCACGATCATACGATCTTCGCGCCGCCCCGTCAAATGCGATAGCCGGTGCTTCAGCCGCGGCCCGTCAGCGAAAAGCCCTCCCTCTCTGCGCCAGCGCGGGCCTCGCAACACCGGGGGGCTGACGGCCCGCGATCCCTGTAGGAACCCGGACCGCGCGAGTCCATGCATTAAAGTGGCCCGCCACGCGGATGTCAAGCCCTTTTTCCGCTCAGGCGCCATCCTTCGCGCGCCTTCCTGTCGAGCCGTGCGGCCCTTCGCATGGCCGCTCCTGGGCGGCGGCGGCGTGGCCGTGGAGGCCCTCGTGGCGGGCGAGCGTGACGATCGTCGGGGCCAGCTCGGCCAGGGCAGCGGGTGTGAGGGAGCCGATGGTGGCGCACTTGACCATGTCGCGGCACGTCACGCCGCTGAACTGGCGGGCGTGCCCCCCTGTCGGCAGCACCGCGGTGATGCCGATCGCGTAGTTCGCCGCCGAGAAAGGCGTGGCGTGGCCGAGCAGGATCTCGCCGGCGTGCTCGATCCGACAGAGGGCCTGCTCCGCCGTCGCCTCGTCGCAGGCGATGATGAGGTGCTCGGCGGCGAAGTCGTTGGCGACGGCGACCGCTGCATCGAGGTCGGGCGCCACGACGAGGCAGCCCATGCCCTCGGGGCCGAAGACGTGCTCGGCGTAGCCCCGCCGCGGCTCCACCATGCCGTCGAGCCCCGCGGCCAGCTCCGCCGCAACCTGCTCCGCGAGGGCGCGCGAGGTAGTGACGAGCACCGTCACAGAATCCGGGCCGTGCTCGGCCTCGGTGAGCAGATCACAGGCGACCAGGTGCGGGTCCGCCGACTCGTCGGCGAGCACCATGCCGTCGGTGGGCCCGATGCCCATGGTCGTGCGCTTGCCGTAGCCGAAGGCCGTGGCCATGGCCGCCGCGATCGCGCCAGGGCCAGGGCCGAAGAGGCCATCCACCTCCGGCACCGACTCTGTCCCCAGGGTCAGCGCTGCGATGACGGCCACCCCGTTCCCGATGAGGAACTCGCCGGCGCCCGACAGCGCGGCCGCCGCCACCGTCCCCGCGTCGGGCCGCCCGTCCGCGCACGGCGGCATGGCGACCGCGATCCGCGGCACCCCCGCCACCCTCGCGGCGACGGCGAGCATGATCGCCGTCGAGACCAGCGGCCCCTTCCGCGCAGGCACCCACAGCCCTACGGCGGGCAGGGGCGCCACCTTCTCGCCGACCACCGTGCCCGGGCGGATCTCCGTCCGCCACAGCCGCTCGGGCATCAGCGCCCGGTTGACCTCCGCAATGTTGCGGATGGCCACCTCGATCGCCTGCCGGAGCTCACCGGAGATCGATCCCGTGCAGGCCGCGACCTCTGCGTCCGACAGGCGGATGGCGTCGAGCGTCACCCCGTCGAAGCGGCCGGTGGCATCCAGCACGGCCTGGTCGCCGCGCTCGGCCACGTCGTCGAAAATCGCAGCCACGTCGGCCAGCAGCGCGCGGTCGAAGAGCTTCCGCCGCGGCGACAGCCTCTGTGCCAGCGCCTCGGCATCGTCGGGAACCGTCAGGATCAGCGGATTCATTGGCCCTGTTTCCCTGCACTCGTCCCCCACTCGCGCTCCGCGCTCGGCCCGATGCGCCAGCGTCGGGACGAGTGGATGGACGCTAGCGCCCACCGCCGCGAATGCAGCGGGCGGCGGCGGCGAGGACTTTGCGGTTGTCGTAGCGGGCGAGGATATGCCGCAGGCGAGTGGGCCGCGCGCCGCCCAGCTCGCCGACCTGCTCGATGAGCAGCGGCATGGCCCGCACCAGATTGTCCACAATCGTGATGCTCGCCGCGCGGGCCGTCCGCGAGAGCGGGTTCAGATCGACCGTGATCACGTCCCTGCCCATCTTGCGAAGCGCCTCGCAGCGGTCGCCGTCCTCGAGCGGCACGAATACCACGTCGGCGCGGTGGATGCCCTCGGGATGGACGAAGCGGCGGTTGCTGTCAATGAAGTCAAGCTGCGCCCGCTTCGTCGGCATCAGGACCTCGCTCGCGCCGTGGTCGAGCAGGTGCTGGCGCATCGCCCGCTCGCGGGCCTTCGAGGCGTGGAAGATGTTGACCTCCAGCGGCGCGTCGAGCGCCTTGCCCAGCGCGACGAGCTCGTCGGGCACGAGCGCCGCGGCGTTGCCGTTCACCGACAGCACGGGATGCTCGGCCCGCAGCAGCATCGCGGCCGCCGCGCGGACGGCCCGCCTGGCGAAGGGGCGGGTGCGTTCGCCGACGAGGTAGTCGTATGCCTCGCCGCGGCCGTGCGCGATGAGCCCATGAGGCGACGTGATGCCCGCCTCGACGCCCGCGACGATCCGGTCGCGCAGCACGAGCGACACATAGCGCGGATGGCTCTTCGGCACGTCGGTCATCTACAGCACCCTCGCCCCGCCTTTGGCCAGCCGCGTCTCGGTGGCCCCCTCGAAGGGAGCCGTGCTGAAAACGGCGTGGCCGAGCATGATCATCGAGGCGCGGCCGCCGGCCGCCTCGGCCTCGGCGATGGCCGCCGCCACCCGCCCGTCGGCCAGCAGACCGCTGTCGATGGCGAACGCCTTGGAGACCTCGATGTAGGCGGCCATGTCCGTCTCGCCGGCGTCGAGCAGCTCCGCGAGCGCGGCCAGGGCCATCTCGGCGGCGGTGTTGATCCGCTCCTTCTGCTCGCGGCTGCCGATCACGCTCCTCGTATCGAGCTGCGCGAAGTGGCGATGGTAGATGGGCTGCGCGGCCACGGGCGCCTCGAGAGCAGCGAGCGGGTCGCCAGCCACGAGCTTGACGAGCCAGCCGCCGTGGAACTGCGCGCACACGTCGCCCAGCCCGCTCAGGCACTCGACCTCGGCCACGTGCGCCGCCAGCGCCAGCGCGCGCCGCTCCCGCCCCAGCCCCAGCAGCGCATCGACCGCATAGGCCGTCGCCAGCGCCGACGCCCCGCTCAGCCCGAACCCGCAGCCCAGCGGCAGCGGCGACGCCAGCTCCACCCGCATGCGGCGCTCCGTAAGCGATTCCACGACTCGCTGCACCGCAGGGAACGCGACGACGGAGCCGTTGAACGACACGACGGTCTCGGCGGCCTCGGATAGCGTGGCCGTGACGCCTTCGGCGATCGTGAACCCCATGCCCAGCGAATGCATCTTCGCCGGATCGGGGTCCGGCACGATCTCAAACACACACGAGATGTTCCCCGGCGCGAAGGCCCTGGCTTGCTCCACGATCTCGTCCTCATACTCGTCGGAGGTGGCTTCATTCTACCTGACTGACGGGCAACAGGCCAACGGGCGTTGGCCGGAGGTCATTCCGGAGTTATATAACTCCGGAATGACCTCCGGCCTCTCACGCCACCCAAACCATGGCCCACATCACTGCACGGCGCACCGACACGCGTCGGCCTAGCAGCCCGTGGCAGAAGTCCGTTCGGACTGCGTGCGGGTCTTCGGGC
>CAZDNN010000082.1:0-15550 GCA_964506385.1 uncultured Planctomycetota bacterium | reverse complement strand
ACCCGCACGACGCTGAGCTGGCCGCGGCTGAAGGTCTCGATCTGCTGGATTCTCATTGCGGTGTCCTGAGTCAGGCGACGGCGGCATCGAGGCCAGCGTCGCGGGCCATGGCGAGGATCGCGCCGAGCTGCTCCTCGCTCTGGGGCTCGCCGGAGATCGCGTAGTCGAGGCCGAGCCACTCGTACTTGGCGGCGGCTGAAGGGTTGAAGGGCAGCAGGGCAACCTGCGCCAGGCCGTGTTGCTGCATGAAGTCGAAGAGGCCGCGGAGATTGGCCCCGGTGTCGGTGATGCCGGGGATGAGCGGGACGCGGACCTGGACCTCGCGGCCGTCGAGGCGCGAGGCGTTGTCGAGGATCTGGCGATTCGAGACGCCTGTCCAGCGGCGATGGGCCTCTTCGTCGATGAGCTTGAGGTCGTAGAGGACCAGATCGGTGTGCGCGAGCAGCCTCTCGAGGCGCTCCCAGGAACAGGCCCCGCTCGTCTCGATGGCCGTGTGGATGCCCCGCTCGCGGCACCCGGCGAGGATCGCCTCCGCGAAGTCGGCCTGCATGGTGACCTCGCCGCCCGTCAGGGTCACCCCGCCCCCCGAGTGGTCGAAGAAAGGCCGCATCCGCTCCGCCCGCGCCACCACGACGTCGGCCCGCACCCGCTCGCCCTTGACCGCCAGCGCCGCCGCCGGGCAGGCCGCGACGCAGCGCCCGCACGCAATGCACCGCTCGCGCTCGAACGCGTGGCCGCCGTTGCTGAGGGTATGGCAGCCCTGCGGGCAAGTGGCCTCACAGAGGCCGCAGCCCGTGCAGCGGTCGGCGGCGAAGATGATCTCGGGCTCAGGACTGACGGACTCGGGGCTGTGGCACCAGCGGCAGGCCAACGGACAGCCCTTCAGATAGACGGCCATCCGGATGCCCGGGCCATCGTGCACGGCGAAGGTGTCAACGTCGAAGATGAGACCCTCGGCGCCCGGCGTCACGGGCCGCGCTCCTGACGGCGGATGTGGTGGTCCTGCTGCTCGCGGCTCAGCATGGTGAAGTAGGCGCACCAGCCGCCCATGCGGACGCGGAGCGACTCGTATCGCTCGGGCTCGCGCTGGGCGGCGCGCAGCTCCTCGGTGTCGGCTACGGTGACGGTCATCATCGAGCCGCCGGTGTCCACGAAGCCGCGGACCAGGCCGGCCATCCTCGCGGTGCCTGCGTCCCCTTCGACGAGGCGGCGGGCGAGACGCAGGTCAATGGGGCCCCCGGCCGGCAGCCGCTCGTGCGGCATCGAGCCATACGACAGGATCGCGCCCGGCAGGCCCTCGCGGTCGCGTCCGAGCGCGGGCGAGAAGTTCGACGACACGGGCTCCCGCGCCCGCCGTCCGTCCGGCGACGCGCCCAGGCCCTCGCCGATGCCGATGTACCACGAGAAGGTCGCCACGCCGGCGGGGAACAGGACGGCGGCCCGATGCTGCCGCGCGTGCCGCTCGACCGCCTCCGTGAAGGCGCGGAGAACCGCCTGGCCGACGGCGTCGGCCCTGGGGTCGTCGTTGCCGTACTTCGGCGCGGCCAGCAGGCGTTTGCGGAGGGTCTCGTGGCCCTCGAAGTTGGCAGCGAGCGCGTCGCACAGCCCACCCACGGTCGCCTCCCGCCGGTCGAAGACCACGGTCTTGATGGCCACGAGCGAGTCGATCGCGTGGGCGGCGCTCTCCGCCAGCATGCCGAATGTGCGGAACCGCGAGCCGCCCGCCGTCATGTCGCGACGCGACGCGATGCAGCCCTGGATCAGCGCGCTGAGGAGCGGCACCGGCGCGATCGTGCTGCGGTCGTCGAGTGTGTCGACCACCCGCTGCACCACGCGGCCGACCATGGCGTCCATCTGGGTCAGGAACGCGTCCCAGACGTCGTCGAAAGTCTCAAATCCTCGCGGATCGCCCGTGTCAGGCCCCTGCTCGGAAGCGTCGAGACGTGAGCGGCCTCGGTTGAGCGCCCACTCGAGGCAGAGCAGGAGGCTGAGGCGCTGGAAGACGAAGTTGGTGCGGCCCGGGATGATGACTTCCCAGCAGCCGTCGTTGGTGTAGTCGCGGGCGTGGGGCGTCGGGATGCCGAGCCGCTCGAGCGCTGGCACGAGGGCCTCGTCGTTGAACAGAGCGGGCATCCCCCCGCCGTCCTTGAGCGTCTCGCAGGCGTGGCGGACGAGGGGCTCGGGCGCGCCGCGATGGAGGCGGACCGTGACGAGGGGATTGGTCATCCGGTTGCGGCGGTAGGCCTCCAGGATCAGGTGGGAGAGCGGGTTCGTGCCGTCGGCGCCGTCGGGGGTGAGACCGCCGATGACGATGTTCTGGAGCCAGTGGTTCGTCGCGTCGAGGCGGTCGCGGCGGGTGCCGAGCTGCGAGGAGGTGTAGTGGCGGGTGCGGCGGCCCGGGTCGGTCGGCTCGGGCTCGCGGGTGTCGGGGCGCTGCTCGTCGGTCGTCTTCGCCCGCTCGTTGAACTTCAGGCAGAAGCACGACACGAGCCCCATCGCCCGTTCCAGATCGATGCGTCCCGCCTCCAGGTCGGCCTCCAGGTACGGCCAGGCGTACTGGTCGAGCCGGCCCATGGCATTGCCGTTCATCGTGGCGTGGAAGACCATGTGGAGGAGCCAGACGGACTGGAGCGCCTGCCAGAAGGTCATCGCGGGTCCTGCGGGCGCCTGGCGCAGGTTGGCTGCCATCTGGCGCAGCTCGGCGGCGCGCTCGGGAGCGGCTGCGGCGGCCTCGGTCTCGCAACGCTGGGCGAGACGCTCGGCGAAGGCCGTCACGCCGCCGAGCGCGATGACCACCGAGTCGAGGAAGGCGACCTCCGCGGCCGACTGCGCGCCGGGTCGTTGCGTCTCGGCGTCCGCCAGTAGGCCGCTGAGGCCCTTGGCGAGCAGCGTCGGGTAATCGGGCACGACGTGGCCGAACACCGAGTGGATGCTCAGCCCTCGCCCGGAGGCACTCTCCCTCTCGGCGTCGGTCACGTAGTCGGGGAACCCCCATTCGGCGTGGACCCGCGGCTCCTCGAGGGTCATCGAGCCGGCGAAGAGCTGGCCGCGCCACAGGTCGGTCGGCATGCGCGAGAGCTTCAGGGCGACGGCGTGTGCCTTCCGGACCGCGAGCGGCTCAGGCACGTGCCTCTCGTCGATGCGGCGGGGACACTCCCAGGCCACCGGAGGCCGCTTCATGGCCTCACGGATCCGGCGGCGAAGCTCGATGACACGAGGGGAATCCGACAGCCCTGCGACCCGGCGGGTGTCGATCATGGCCTCTCTCCGCGCCTGCGGCCCACTCCGCCGACATCATAGCGCGCTCCGTCTGTTCGGGCAAGACATGAGGTGAGCTAAGGCCGATAGAGCGTGCGTTGAAGGCTGAGGCCCTGGGGCACTAGGCCGGGGGGGAGGACGGTGGCCGAGCGCTGGCGCTTCACGCGGTGCAGGGTGTCGATGGCGATGAAGCGGGTCAGCGGGGTGAGCAGGTTGAAGTGGAGTGCGAGGCGGGTGATCTGCTGAGGCAGCTTCGGCGAGCCCTCCGAGGCGACCTGCCGCGCGAGGTCGGCGATCTTCGCCCGCGCCCAGAGCGGCGCGATGCCCGTGTGGACCGGGCCGCCTTCGTCGGGCTCGACGCGGAGGCGGAACTCGCGAAGCTCGCCGCCGACCCGCCCACGGATGCGCACCGTGGCGGGCCGCAGGCTGCGGAAGCGGCCTACCAGGACTACCGGCCGGCCGTGGTAGACGTCGGGAATCCGCTCGGGATAGACGTCCACGGCGCGCAGGGAGCCCCAGTCGATGGAGACGTGGGTCAGGGCGGGCCGCGTGACGCGCTCGACGAACTGGCAGACAGCCTCCGCCGGCTCAGCGCCCGGCCCGATGTAGGCCACCGCGCCCCGGCCGAGCTGCGCCATCCGCTCCAGAAGATAGCGGTTGGGCGACCGCCCGAGACCGACGCTGAACACCCGCGCGTCGCCCACCCGACGCTCCACCTCCGCCAGCACGGCCTCCTCATCCTCGACGAAGCCGTCGGTCAGCACGGCGACGAACCGCAGGCGCCCGTCCGCCGGCGGCGGCAGGGAGAGCGCCGCGCGGAGCCCCTGGTCCAGCACGGTGCTGCCCCCTGGCTCGAGCGCCGCGATCTCGGCGAGGGCACGCTGGATGGCGGCCGGCGTCACGGGCTCTGGGGCGGCGCTGACGGGCGCGACCGTCCCGGCGAAGCGGACGATCTGGAACGTGTCGGCCGCCGTGAGCTTCCCGAGCGCGTGCCCGACGGCCAGGCGGGCCTGGCGGAAGGGCTCGCCCCGCATGCTCGCCGAGCAGTCGAGCGCGAAGACCACCTCGACAGGCCGCCGCTCGACGGCCTCCAGCTCGGCGGGCGGATGGAGCATGAAGGTGAAGAAGCCGCCGAGGCGGCTGCGATGGAAGAGCATGGCCGACCGCATCGCGTCGCCGCCGACGCGGTAGCGGAGCACGAAGTCGCGGTTGGCGATGTAGCGGGCCGTGGGCAGCGAGACCCGGGCACGCTCGCGGTGATCCCTGAAGCGGCGAATGCGCACCTTGTGGCTCGGCGACCGGATCTCCTCGATGGGCAGCCCTGCGTCAATGGCGACCGTGAGATCGATGTCGCGCCCGCTCCGCTGGGCCGGCAGCTCGGCGGCCTCCCTATCGTCGGCCCGTGTGGCGCGCGGCCGCACGACGAGGGGATAGACGAACTCGTACCAGCCGTCACGGCAGGGGAGGGTGTGGAAGTAGCGGATCTCGACGTCGATGTCCTCCTCCGGCGCGACGTTGGCGACGCGATGGCTGAACAGGCTCGGCGCGTCCTGGGAGAGCAAGACGCTGCGGAGGCCCTGACGGCGTGCCTCGCGGTAGATGCGCTCGGCTTCGAGGCGCTCGCGGATGACGCCGCGGATGCGCCGCTCCCCGATGGTGATGACGAAGTCGTTGACCGCCGCGTTGTGGGGCAGGGGGAAGCGATAGACGGCCTCGACGCGAGCGTCGTAGGGATTGCGGAACTGCTGGCGGACGGTGACCGAGGCGATGTGGCCGCTGATCCCCGCGAACGTCTCCGTGCGCTTGAGCGGCATGGGGACCTTCTGGCCCTCCGCTGGGACGGTAGCCAGCATCTCGCCGCTGCCCTCGCTGTCCGCGGGACCGGCGGGCGTCTTGCCGCGGGCCACGACCCAGAGCTCTTCGTCGGGCGCGACCCAGTCGAGGACGCGGCTCGGGCCGGCGCGCGGCGGCGGGGGCGCGGCCAGGATGATGTCGCCGTCCACCTTGCGGGGCGCGGGCCTGGGCGTTGGGTGGGCCGGCTCCGGCTGGATGGGTGCCGGGATGCTGGGCGGGTCGATGCGCGGGATGTCGGGCGTCGGCACCGGGAAGGGCTCAGGGGGCCGGATGTCGAAGGGCTCGACGTCGGGCAGGTAGGGCAGCCGGAGATCGCCGGCGGGCCCGCGGAGGTCCGCGAGCGGCTCCGGCCCAGCTTCCATTGCGGTGTCGGGCAGCAGACGGCCGGCCCGGGGCAGGAGGGCGATCTCGTACTCCTGCGGCGTCGGCCGCGCGACGGGAGCGGGCGCGGACAGACTCAGCAGGATGAGCGCCAGGTAGCCGAAGCCGAGCGCAGCAATGGCGAGACGAGCCAGGAGCTTGCGGGTTGGCGGGGTCATCCGCGCCCTCCTTCGGCTGGGGTCAGTGTCGCCGTCGCTTCGATGGGCGTGCCGTCGCTCGTCGCAGCGGTCGCGAGCTTCACCACCAGCCTGGGCTCGGCGGCGCCGATGACGGCGAGGTGGAGCCTGGCGACCCGGGTCGGCCCGGCCGGCAGGGCGGAGGCGGTGTTGAAGGCCGCGACGATCAGCCTCTCGTGGTAGCGCTCCTTGGCCACAGGGTCGTAGTAGGGCGGCTCGGCGAAGGCCGCGTGCTCGCCACCCTCGAGCCCGACGAGCATCACCTCCGCGTCCTGTGCCCACACCTCGACCTGGTAGGCCGCCAGCGGCGCGTCGCCCGAGTCTATGATAACATCCATCGGCAGGAAATGGACCGGGCGGCGCGGCGCGTCTGGCGCAGGGGCGGGCTGCTGGGCGCCAGAGAGGGCTACCAGTAGTATGGTTGTGAACGCGAAGCGACAGAGCTTCTTCACTGCAACGCGCCCCGTTCCAGACGAACCGCCGCGTAGGCCACGTCGTCTACGTCAGCGGCGTCCACCACGCCGTCCCGGTTCAGGTCCCATTCCATCTTCACGGGCTCCTCGCCCACCAGATGGCGAGCGAGGGCAAACGCATCGAGGATGTCAAGCCGGCCGTTCCCGTCGATATCCTCACGGATGGCCGCCGCGGGCCCTGGCCAGAGCGCGTGCCGCGCCGCTGGCACCAGTGCGACGGCCAGCACCGCCGCCGCGGCCGCCGCCGCTGCCCAGCGCACGACCCGCACGGGGCGGCGCCGCGGCGCGAGCCGGCGGCGGGCCATGGCCAGGATCGCCTCGTCCACGTGCTCGGGGACGGGGGCCGGCCGGCCGTAGAGCGCGGCCAGGTCGTCCACAAGTGACTGCGGGGCGGTCACTTGCGGCTCGTCGGGCGGATGTCGCGCGGAATCAGTCATTGCGGGTCTCCATGGGTATAGGACTCAGGGCGGCCAGATGGTTCATTGCGAATCCTCTTCGTCCCTCCCGAAGTAGCGGCGGGTCTTCTGGCTCTCCCGCAGGGTGTTCAGAGCGTGGTGGAGTCGTGACTTGACGGTTCCGAGTGGGATGTCGAGGGCGTCGGCGATCTCCTGGAGGGACATGGAGTCGACGAAGCGCAGGAGCACGACCTCGAGGTGGTGGCCGGGCAGGGCGCTGCACGCTTCGGCCAGCTCGGCGCGGCTCTCTTCCGTGCGGTCCGGCTCGGGCGCGGGCTGGGCGTAGAGGAGCTCGTCGCCGGCGACGTGGCGGCGCTTCTTCTGGAGGAGTGCGAGCGAGAGATGCTTGACGACGGGATAGAGGAAGGTGGTCATGCGCGCGGTCAGCCGCAGGTCGGGGAGCTTGCCGAGCAGGTAGGCGAAGGTCTCCTGGAGCACGTCGAGCGCATCGGCCTGGCTGCCTGTGAAGCGCAGGGCCAGACGCACCACCCAGTCGCGGTAGCGGTAGTAGAGCGCGGCGAAGGCGGCCTCCTCGCCGCGGTTGGCCGCCTCGACGAGCTGCTGGTCCGTACGCGGGTCGTCGTCCGCCATCCCAGGTTCCGTCATGGCTTGCGCTTACGGCGAGCGATGTTACAAATCGGTTACAGACAGACCCGCGTCCCGGGGGTATACTATAGCGTGGTTCCAGCAGAAGGCAAGCCCCCCGGCTTCCCAAGGCATGCAGAGGAGTTCGGTCCGATGCGATGCCGGAGCGTGCAAGCCGTGGCGTGTGTGCTCGCCGTGCTGAACCTCTCCCTCCATTGTGTTGAGGCGCGGGGGCGGCCGAATGGTTTCGCCTCCAACGTCCTCGTGCCGCAGGCGCGGGCCCTGCGTGCGCGGGGCAGCAGGGCGGTCGAGGTCACCGGCGTGGCCGCGGAGGTGCAGATCGTCGAGCGCGCAGCCACCACCACGCTCGACATCGCGCTGCGGAACCCCACCTACCGCGTGCAGGAGGCCGAGTTGATCGTGCCAGTGCCCGGCGGCGCGATGGTGCGCGGCTTCGACTTCCAGGGCGCCGGGAGGGAGCCGTCGGCCAGGCTCCTGCCACGCGAGGAGGCGCGCTGTACCTACGACGCCATCGTCGCCAAGCTCCGCGACCCGGCGCTCCTCGAGTTCGTCGGCTACAACCTCGTCCGCTCCAGCGTCTTTCCCGTCCCCGCGCGGGGCCGCCAGAAGGTGCGGCTCGTCTACGAGACCCTGCTCGCCGCCGAGGCCGGGCGGGTAGACTACGAGCTGCCGCGGAGCGAGTCGGTCGACTACGACGTGCCGTGGAAGATCGCCGTCACCATCCACTCGAAGACGCCCATCTCCACCGTGTACTCGCCGACCCACGAGCTCACGGTGCGCCGCACGAAGGACGGCGTGCGCGCGGAGACGGGCGTGACCCGCCAGCCCGGCCCCTTCCGCCTGCGCTGCCTGAGCGAGAGCGAGAAGGTCACCACCTCGCTCTTCGCCTATCCGGACGATGCGGCGGACGGCGGGTACTTCCTGCTCGTTGCCGGTCTCCCGGCGGCGCCGCCCACGCGGCGGATCCGCCGCGAGGTGACCCTGGTGCTGGACCGCTCGGGGAGCATGGACGGCAAGAAGATGCGGCAGGTGCGGGAGGCGGGAGCGCACGTCCTGCGGCGCCTGGGCGAGGACGAGTCCTTCAACATCATCACGTACAACCAGGCGGTCGATCACTTCGCCGACCGCCCGATCCGCAAGACCCCCGTCAACGAGGTCGCCGCCATCCTCTTCCTCCAGAACACCCGCTCCCGTGGCGGCACGAACCTCTACGGCGCGCTCCGCGCCGCCCTGCGCCAGCGACCCGCGGAGGACACCCTGCCCATCGTTCTCTTCCTCACCGACGGCCTGCCCACCGTCGGCGAGACCTCTGAGAAGGAGATCCGGCGGCTCGCCATGCACATGAACCCCCACGGCCGCCGCGTCTTCACCTTCGGCGTGGGGGTGGACGTCAACACGCCGCTGCTCGAGAGCATCGCGCTCGAGACGCGGGGCACGTCCACCTTCGTCCTCCCCGACGAGGACGTGGCGGCGAAGGTCGAGCGCGTGTTCGACCGGCTGGCGGGGCCGGTGCTCGCCGACGCCGAGCTTGAAGCCCATGGGGCGCACGGGGAGCCGGCACCGCGACGTGTGCACGACGTGGTCCCAAGCCGGCTCCCCGACTTGTTCGCCGGCGACCAGCTCGTCGTCCTCGGTCGCTACACGGGCGGCGAACTCCTCACGGTCGCCATCACGGGCAACTTCCTGGGCGAGCCGCAACGCTTCGCAGTCACCTTCGACCCGAGGACGGCGAGCGTCCACAACGCCTTTGTGCCCCGGCTGTGGGCGAGCCGCAAGATCGCCGTCCTGCTCGACCAGATCCGCGACCTCGGCGCCGATCTCGGCATCGGACGCCGCGACAGGAAGACCGAGGCCACCATGCAGGACCTCGTCCACCAGATCGTCCGCCTCTCCACCCAGTACGGAGTCCTCACCGAGTACACGGCCTTCCTCGCCCGCGAGGGCACCGACCTCACCCATCGCGAGGCCCTCCTCGTCGAGGCACACCGCAACTTCGACCACCGCGCCTTCCGGCGGCGCTCCGGCATCGGCTCGGTCAACCAGGAGCTCAACCGCCAGACCCTCCGCACCCAGGCCGTCCTCAACGGGCGCAACGAGTTCCTCGACGACCAGATGAAGCCTGTCCGGACCCGCACCGTCCAGCAAGTGGCCGACCGCACCTTCTACCGCCGCCGCGGCGGATGGGTCGAGGCACGCATCCTCGAGAGCCAGGCCTACGAGACCCCCACCCGCACCATCCGCTTCGGCACCAAGGAGTACATGGACCTCGCCTACCGCCTCGCCCAGGACGGCCGCCAGGGCTGCCTCGCCTTCCGCGGCGACATCCTCCTGCGCGTGGGCGGCGAGACCGTGCTCATCAAGGGACCCGACGGCACGTAGCGGGAGCGCACCCATGGACGGGGGAACTGAACCTCTCACGCGGACCAGCCGCTGCACGAACAGCGGCGCGTCAGAGGAGCGGAAAGGAAGCCCGAGATGAGCGGCGGGACACGGCACAGCTAACTGGGGGTGTAGCCCGATGAGGAAACAGCGCATCCTGGTCATCGAGGACGACGCGGCGGTCCGCCAGGGCATCGTCGATGCCCTCGACTACGAGGGCTACGAGACGCTGGAGGCCGACGACGGCATCCGGGGCCTGCACATGGCCCTCAAGGTCGATTGCGACCTCCTGCTGCTCGACCTGATCCTGCCCGGCCGCGACGGCTTCGAGATCTTGCAGCAGGTGCGCGCCACGCGGCCGACCCTCCCCGTCGTCATACTCACCGCGCGAGGCGCCGAGAACGACCGCGTCCGCGGCCTCAAGCTCGGCGCCGACGACTATGTGGTCAAGCCTTTCAGCGTCAAGGAGCTCCTCGCCAGGGTCGAGGCCGTCCTCCGCCGCTCGCCAGAGCGGCCCAGCGACCTGAGGGTCGTCAAGCTGCCGAACGCGGTGGTGGACCTCTCGCGCCGCGAGGTGCGCTTCGACAGCGGCCAGCGCCGCGAGCTCTCCGAGCGCGAGGCCGAGCTCCTCCGTTACCTCGCCCAGAACCCCGGCCGCGCCATCTCACGCAAGGAGCTGCTATCGAGGGTCTGGCGCATCGACCCCAGCGGCATCGAGACCCGCACCATCGACATGCACATCGCCCGCCTCCGCGAGAAGCTCCACGACAACGGCGACGAGCACAACATCATCCTCACCGTCCGCGGCAGGGGCTACATGTTCGCCGGCGAGAAGGCATAGGCCCCCGCTCACGGCCACCGTCCTCGTCCCCGGCTTCCTTTGGCCCAGGGATGGCAATCACCCTCGCAGGTGAGTAAGATGGCAGCAGGGACCCTCAGGACGAGTGGCTGCTTATGAGACGGCCCTGGCACATCTGGAGCGCCTTCTTCCTTGCCCTGGCGATCTCCCTGGCGGGGATGGGCTGGGTGAGCCTGACGGCGCTGCGCCTCGACCGCACCGAGCACATGGCGCGGCTCCAGGCCGCCCGGGAGGCGAAGGTCAAGCTCGCGCTCTGGCGCATGGACTCCGCCCTCGCGCCCCTCATCGCGCAAGAGAACTACCGCCCTTACTTCACCTACCACGCCTTTTACCCCGCCGAACGCGCCTACACCCGTCTCTTCCAGCCGGTGGACCCCGGGGAGGTGCTCGTCCCATCGCCGCTGCTCGGCCAGGTGTCGCCGTACATCCGGCTCCACTTCCAGTTCGCCCCTGACGGGACGCTGACCTCGCCGCAGGTGCCCTCGGGTAATATGCGGGATCTCGCCGAGGTGGCCTATACGACCCACGAAGACGTGGTGGCTGCGGCCGCGCTTCTCGCCAGGCTCGACAACATCGTCGCCCGCGGCCGCCTCCTCACCGCGATCCCAGCGCCGCCGGTCGGCGCGGACGGGGAGCTGCCCCGCGAGGGGCAGCTCCCCGACGGGCCCGCTCCCGCCACCGCGCTTCCCTCCACCGGCGGGGCACCCGCGCAGGAGGAGGCGCCCACTGAAGGGGATAACGGCGGCCCCGACGCGACCAACCCGGAGCAGGCGGAGTCGCCCGAGTGGCAGGCGCGCCGGCAGGCCACCATGATGGCGAACAGCCTGCTCGTGCCCGGGCAGGGCGAGCAGGCCCGCCCCAAGGCGCCGCACCGCGCGGAGAAGGTCACCACCGGCCTGATGCGGCCCGTGTGGGTCGGGGACGAGTTGTTCCTCGCTCGCCGGGTGTCGATGGAGGAGGGGGACCACGTGCAGGGGTGCTGGCTGGACTGGCCGCGGGTGCGGGCCTGGCTGCTCAAGGACGCGCGGGGCCTGCTGCCGCGAGCGTGGCTGGTGCCCGTGAGGTCGGAGGCGGCCATCGAGCCGGCGCGGATGATGGCCGGGCTGCCTGTGCGGCTGGTGCCTGGGGCGCTGGCCGAGCCGCCGTCGCAGGGGCTGTCGGCGGTGCAACTCACCCTGCTGGTCGCGTGGTGCTTTGTCGCCGTGGCGGGTGTGGCGGTGGGGTCGGTGGTTCACGCGGCCGTCTCGCTGAGCGAGCGGCGCGGCGCCTTCGTCTCGGCCGTGACCCACGAGATGCGCACGCCCCTGACCACGTTCCAGATGTACACGGAGATGCTCGCCGAGGGGATGATCCAGGACGAGGAGAAGCGCCTGCGCTACCTGCGGACCCTCCGCGTCGAGGCCGAGCGGCTGGCCCACCTGGTCGAGAACGTTCTGGCGTACGCCCGCCTCGAGCGCGGCAAGCGGGTGAGCCGGATGGACGTGGTGACCCTGGGCGGGCTCGTGGAGGATCTGCGGGAGCGCTTCGAGGAGCGGGCGCGCCACGCGGGCATGCGGTTCGTCGTCGAGGCGGGCGACGACGAGTGCTTCGTCCGCGCCGACACGTCGGCGGTCGAGCGGATCCTCTTCAACCTCATCGACAACGCCTGCAAGTACGCGCGCAACGCTGAGGACCGCCGCATCCACCTCGTGCTGGACCGCTTGGGCGACTTCGCTCGGCTGCGCGTCTGGGACCACGGCCCGGGGGTGTCGGAGGAGCAGGCGCCGCTCCTGTTCACCCCCTTCTCGAAGTCGGCCCACGACGCCGCCCACTCCGCCCCGGGCGTCGGCCTCGGCCTCGCCCTCAGCCGCCGGCTCGCGCGGCGCATGGGCGGCGACCTCGTCCTCGACCGCTCCGTCAAGAGCGGCGCCTGCTTCGTCCTCTCTCTCCCCGTCAGTTGATGCCTTCCCGCCTTGATCTCCCGCGCCGCCCGGATGTATGCTAAGGACGTGGCGGTGTGCGTTTCCAGCAGACGAGGTGTGACAGGGAGAGCGAAGATGCGATGGGGCTGGCTCTGCATCGCGTTCGGGCTCGCCGTTGTGGCGGCTGCTGCCGAGGATGACGAGAAGGCGACCGAGGACAGCGGGAAGTACGTCGTCTACAAGAAGACCGACTACTTCGGCGTTGATGCCTACCACATCGTCCAGGCCAAGAGATTCCGCGACATCGTGCAGAAGGCCCTGCGGACGAACCGCGCGATCAGGAAAGCGTACGCCTTGGCGAAGGAGGCGTGGGAAGAGGACAACAAGCGCGCGCAGGGGCGCTTCCCTCTGAAGATGCCGCGGCCCATCCGCGTGCACCGCATGTCCACCTACCCGAACCGCGAGAAGGCGGAGGCGGCCGCACTCAAGCGGCAGGACAAGCTCGACTGGCGCGCCGAACGCGAGGAGGAGCGCGAGAAGGCCCGCCTCGAGCGATGCAGCGAGAGCGCCCGCAAGCGCGAGGAGGAGGAAGCCGCCACCATGCGCCGCGCCGAGCAGCTCTTCGAGCGCACGCTCGGGCAACTCCTCAAAGAGCAGGAAGAGAAGGCCAGGAAGACCAAGGCAGGAGACGAGACCGAGGAGGCCGAGAATGGGCAGGACTGACGCCACCGTGGATCGGCTCCCGCCAGCCTTTGCCACAACGCTCCTGTTCCTTTCGAGCATCGCCATGGCCGCTGGAGTCTACCCAGGCAAGGCGTGGACGCGGAAGCCCCCCGCTGAGGCGGGCCTCGATGCCGCCAGGCTCAAGGCCTTCAGCGACTTCGTCCGGGGCCGCGGCTGCGTCACGCGACACGGCTACATGATCTACACATGGGGCGACCACAAGCGACGCGGGGACGTAGCGTCTGCCGCGAAGCCGTGGTACAGCCACTTCCTCTTCAAGGCCGTTGAGGACGGTCGCATCGCGAGCCTCGACGGCACGGTCGCTGCCCTCGAGCCCCGTCTGAAGGGCAAAGATGCAGGGATCACGTGGCGGCACATGGCCAACCAGACCTCCTGCTACGGCCTCGCCGAGCGGCCCGGCACGGCCTTCTGCTACAACGACTGGCAAATGGCCCTCTTCTGGGACCTGCTCTTCCTCAAGGTCTACGGCGTCACCTACGGCACCGTGGATGCGAAGGTCGTGCGGCCCATGCTCACCGACATCCTCCAGTGCGAGGACAAGCCGACCTTCATGGCCTTCGGCACCAGGAACCGCCCGGGCCGCGTCGCCGTCTCGCCGCGCGACTTCTGCCGCTTCGGCCTGCTCTACCTGCGGGAAGGCAACTGGCGCGGGAAGCAGCTCGTCAGCAGGAAGCACGCGACCATGGCCGTGTCCAGCCCGCTCCCCGGCGCGTTCCCGCGCGCGGGCCGCAAAGCGGCGCCAATGATCCCCGGCCAGCGCTCCATCGGCTCGACCCGCATCCCCGACAACCAGTGCGACCACGTGGGCAGCTATAGCTGGCTGTGGTGGACCAACGGCGTAGATCGAGAGGGCAAGCGCCACTGGCCCGACGCGCCCCACGACGCCTACGGCGCCTTCGGCCACGGTGGCCTCCGCGCCATGATCGTCATCCCCAGCCTCGACGTCGTCCTGAGCTGGAACGACACCAGGGTCAAGGGCGCGAAGATGGAGAACCAGGCGCTCAAGCTCCTCGTCGCATCCGTCGCCCGCCCCAAGGCGAGGGCCGGTTCCTGGCCGATGCCCGATTGGCCTTCCGCGACGCCGGCCGAGATGGGGATGGACGCGGCAAAGCTCCATGCCGCGCGCGACTACGCGCTCAAGGGCGGCGGCTCCGGCATCATCACGCGAAAGGGCAGGGCGGTCCTCCGCTGGGGCGATCAGCGGCGGCGCTACGACCTGAAATCCAGCACGAAGTCTTTCGGGGCCACGGCCCTCGCCATCGCCCTCGAGGATGGCAAGTTCGAGAGCCTCGAGGACAAGGCGAAGGACCACCACCCGACCTTCGGCGTCGCCAAGGACGGCACGGGCAGGCGCGAATGGCTCGAGGCGATCACCCTCTTCCACCTCGCTACCCAGACCGCCGGCTTCGCAAAGCCCGGCGGCACCGGCAAGCTGCTCTTCGCCCCAGGCACGAAGTGGGCCTACAGCGACAGCGGGCCGAACTGGCTGGCCGAGTGCATCACCCTCGCTTACCGCCGCGACCTCCGCGACCTGATGTTCGACCGCGTCTTCACCCCCATCGGCATCAAGCCATCGGACCTGACGTGGCGGAACAACGCCTATCGCCCGCACGCGATCGGCGGGATCCCGCGCCGCGAGTTCGGCTCGGGCATCAGCGCCAACGTCGATGCCATGGCACGCCTGGGCTACCTCTATCTCCGCCGCGGGCGCTGGCAGGGCAAGCAGATCCTCCCCGAGTGGTTCATCGACGCGGCCCGCACGACGCCTCGGCCCATCGACGGCCTCCCCGTCGTCGGCGAGAAGACCTACAGCACGGCCTCGCGCCACTACGGCCTGCTGTGGTGGAACAACGCCGACGGCACCCTCCGCGACGTGCCGCGCGACGCCTACTGGTCCTGGGGCCTCTACGACAGCCTGATCGTCGTCATCCCTAGCCTCGACATCGTCGTCGCGCGGGCGGGGAGATCCTTCAAGGGCAACTGGAGCGGTCACTACGACAAGCTCGTCCCCTTCCTCGGCCCCATCGCGCAGTCCGTGGCGGACGCCGGTAGCCGCGCTCCCTATCCGCCCAGCCCCGTGATCAAGGGCATCGAATGGGCGCCCGCGAGGTCCATCCTCCGCCTCGCCAGGGGCAGCGACAACTGGCCGTGTACGTGGGCCGACGACGGCCATCTCTACACGGCCTACGGCGATGGCACCGGCTTCAAGCCCAGCGTGCCCACGAAGCTCAGTCTCGGCCTCGCACGCGTCGAGGGCACACCGCCGGACATCAAGGGCGTCAACATCCGCTCGCCCGGCGCCGAGCAGCGCGGCGGCGGCGCCAGCGGCAAGAAGGCCAGCGGCATGCTCATGGTCGGCGGCGTGCTCTACATGCTTGCCCGCAACGCGAAGAACTCGCAGCTCGCCTGGTCCCGCGACCGCGGCCGGAGCCGTGAGCTGGCTGGAACGCGCCGCGGCGAAGAA